>NZ_JADEWC010000035.1 GCF_015207825.1 Cyanobacterium stanieri LEGE 03274 | reverse complement strand
ACATTGAACATGATTTTAGTGCATTAAAAAGAGCAAGAATGTATAGTAATAGCGAAACAAGTTTAGATGAAATAATTTACAATTATTGTACTAGTTAAATGTCTCATTCTTATTTTGATTAACTATATGTTAATGATGAATAAGAATAGATGCGAAAGAGTCCATACGCCACAATTCATCAAGACGGTTAGCGGGAATTGTCAAGTAAAGAACATCATTTTCTTTTAGTTGAATATCTAATAATTGCCAACTATGAATATTTTTATTTTCTCTTGTTAGGTAAAGAGGGACTAAATCGGCTTGACTAGCGATATTTTTGATTTCTTGACCACAGAAGGGGTGATTGGGTGTAATCATAGTGGCAAGAGCTACCCAAAGTAGATCTTGAGTCATGCCATTGCCGAGAATTCTGCCTCCAAGAGCCGCGGCGGCAAAGGAGTGGGTTGCTAAGTCGGACGGGGATAGGACTGTTTCAAATTGAAATACGTCTTGAACTGATTGAGCAAATTGACTTTCTTGTACTCTTAAGGTTACGGGTAGTTGGGGGGCAAGGGCTTTGACAGTTAGGGCTATTTCTACGTTTAACATATCATTACTGGTTAATACTAACAAAGCGATCGCCCTTTGCACATTAGCGGTATTGAGGGTATCAGATAAAGTGGCATCTTCAACGATAATGGGTATGCCTAAAGAACGTACAGAATGAAGAAAACGATTATTGGGATCTGGTTCAATAACTACAACATCTTGCCCTTGACGGTGTAATTCTCGAACAATTTCAATGCCCACATTGCCTAATCCACAGATGATGTAATGATTTTTGCTGGGAATTTGTGCTACATCCCAAGATTGTTTGAGACGACTACCGAGGACAAAATCATTTATAAGAGCATAACAAATGCCGATGATTCCAGCACCCACAATCATCATGAGGGCAGTAAATATTTTAATTATATCTGGAGCATTTTCGGCTACTTCTTCCTTACCTCCTGCCCCTGTAATCATACCTACACTAAAATATAAGGCGTCAACGGGAGAAATGTTCCAATTGACAAAAACGTAAGTAAAGGTGGCTAGGAATATGAGTGATAATAGTACGAGGGTAACAACTATTACAGGACGGGCATATTGTTTATATTTACCGATATTGAGAAAAACCTTTAAGCATTTAAGAAGAAAACTTCTTGATTTATTATTTATTTTGGTTTTAGTGGCAACGATTAAATGATCCCCTAATTCGAGACTTTTACCCTCGATAACGGCGGAAACAAGATCAATTTCTCCATGTTTGGGTAAATAGTAAATTAACATTTGCTCGAGGTTATCCCAAAGCTCTGATAATTTTAACCCTAACCAAGGATGATTTTGATCAATTACTTGTTCTTGTAGCGCCCAAGTTTTATCTAATAATTTTAGATGCCCGATCGCCCTGTTTCCTGTGGCAGTAAAAGCAAAGATAGGGGCGGCAAGGGCTGGAACACTCATGGTAAAGTGATCGGGGAGGGTATTATCTAATCTCGCTCCTAAGGTACGATTGTAGAGACGGTTAATGATTCTAATTTTGGGATTAAGAGTTCGTGCTTGGGTAAGAATAGCCACATTTAAAGCATCGTCATTACTGGCTAAGACAATGGTATGGGCTTGGTTAATACCTGCCTCCATTAACACTTGGGGGGATCTCATATTACCGACAATGATATGATCATTTTCTTGGGTAGTTAAGGGGCGATCGCTAATTCCCACCACATTAGCCCCCTGTTGCTTTAATAAGTTATAAATCTTATAACCTGTTCTACCTAAAGCACAAACAATAATAAAAGGTTTCATTTTCAGTTGGAGTTAAAATTCGACCCATGGGAGAATGTACCCATTTGGTCACTCTTTTATTATCTCTTATGGGTTTAAATCTAATTGTGATTTTCTATACTAGGACTTGATGAAAAAAATACTTTGCTTAAAGTAGGAAATAAGGTGGGCTATGCCCACAATCGAATTACATTACCATACCACCATCAACATTAAATACTTGCCCTGTGATGTAATTAGAAGAAGTATCGGCAGAAAGAAAACGAATCATTCCCGCAATTTCTTCGGGTTTTCCATAACGGGCGAGGGGAATATATTTTAGAATTTCTTCGGCTTCTAATCCGCTCGTCATATCAGTTTCAATGAATCCGGGGGCAACGGCGTTGACGGTGACACCACGACTGGCAAATTCTTTAGCGAGGGTTTTGGTTAAGCCGATTACCCCTGCCTTGGCGGCACTGTAGTTAGCTTGTCCGGGGTTACCCATTTGCCCTGCCACAGAGGAGATATTAATAATTTTACCGCTTCTTTGTTTGAGCATCATTTTACTCACAGCCTTACAACACAAGAATACCCCTGTTAAATTAAGGTCGATCACTTTTTGCCAATCTTCCAATTTCATCCTTAACATGAGGGTATCACGGGTAATTCCTGCATTATTTACAAGAATATCTACCTTGCCAAATGCTTTGACGGCTTCTTTAAAAAAATTATCTACTTCTTCAGGGTTAGAAACATCAGCTTTAAGGGCGATCGCACTTCCTCCCGCTTCGGTAATTTCCTTTACAACCTTATCGGCGGCTTCACTATTACTAGCATAGTTTACCACCACGGATGCTCCTTCTTGGGCAAGGGCGATCGCACTTGCTTTACCAATACCACGAGAAGCCCCTGTAATAACCGCTACTTGATCTTTTAATCTCTGTAAATTACTAGGCAATAATTCCATCTATCTATATCGATTATCATTAAACTGCACGGATTAGTTTACCAGAAATGTTAGCCTAGAAGTAAACTATTGATCATTAATAATGTCTTTGTTGTCCCATTGATAGTCCATTCCATTAATATGGCTTACTATCCTTGATTAATAAGATCAGGTATTAGTTAACCTCAATTCGGAATAATAATCGTTGGTATAGTCAGATTGTAGGTTACAGGTGATGGGCAGTATGGGAGATAAGAAGTAAGGAGGATAATAATTTATACTAAATCCGCAAATCAAAATATACCTTCGTTCAATTTATTAACGATAAACTGTTAGCCTTGTAATTTATTGCAAGGGGAGGAATGATATAGTTCCTAAATCGAATTTGGTATGACACCCAATACCTGTCACCTTTACATATAAATTGTATTCCGAACTCAGATTAAGTTAGTAATTATGGGATAGATGTCAACTTAAATCAGATAACTTGACTATATATTCTACACCATTAATGTTAAACCTTTAAACCCTTACTAGCCAACCACTCAGAGTTATAAAGCCGAGACTGATAACGTCCCCCACCATCACATAATACCGTTACAATACGATGACCTGGACCTAATTTTTTAGCCACCGCCACCGCTGCGGCCACATTAATACCCACAGAGCCACCCATAAATAAACCTTCCTTATACAATAACTGATAGATAACCCTAATAGCTTCTTGATCATCGATTCTTACAGCATCATCAATAGGCACTCCCTCCATATTCGCAGTAATGCGACTGTTACCAATACCCTCAGTAATAGAGTTGCCCTCAGCTTTCATTTCTCCTGTTTTTACGTAACTATATAAACCACTACCCATGGGATCAGCTAAAATACATTTTACATAGGGATTTTGATCCTTCAAAAATAAAGATACCCCTGCAAAAGTTCCCCCTGTACCCGTAGCAGCTACCCAAGCATCAATTTTATGATCAGTTTGTTCCCAAATTTCCTTTCCTGTGGTTTCATAGTGGGCTCGACGATTAGCAAGGTTATCAAATTGATTTGCCCAGATGGCGTTGTCCATTTCCTCGGCGATGCGCCCCGATAGTTTAACGTAATTGTTCGGATCTCTGTAAGGTACAGCAGGAACGGCTCTCACCTCAGCTCCGAGGGTTGTAAGGGTATCCATTTTTTCTTGGGATTGGGTTTCGGGAATAACTATAATACACTTATAACCTTTAGCATTACAAATATGGGCAAGTCCGATGCCCGTGTTACCCGCCGTACCTTCTACCACAGTGCCTCCCGGTTTTAGTAAGCCTTTTTCCTCAGCTTCTTTGATGATATATAAGGCGGCCCTATCTTTCACCGAACCACCAGGATTAAGAAATTCGGCTTTTCCTAATATTTCGCATCCTGTTTCTTCACTGAAGCTATTTAAACGAATTAGGGGAGTATTACCAATAGTGCCGACGAAGCCTTCTTTAATATCCATTATGATGTAAGTTGCTTTTATCTTGATCTTTTCTAATTTTTCTATCTTACCGAAAAATGAATGGTCTAAATTATTGGGTATTGCTGAATTTAGATATGATTTTTGGTTTAGGTGGGGAATAGGGAATGGGCAATAGGCAACGGTGGAAATATTTTGAATACCTGACTATCACCATCATTACACTATGATTGTTGGTATTCGTATATATCTTCTATTAATTCTATCCAGCCCTTGGTAAGAGATTCTAAGATGCGATCGCCCTTATCCTTTGTCGCCACTGTCGCATCACCAATTACCCCACTTTTGCTCAACTCTTTTGTTATCCAAGGAAAAGGTAAACGCCCCTCAAGGGATAACAAACTATCCTTACCCAAATCCTTCCCATATTCCCTTACCGCCAAATTCATTTTTACTTGATGGGGCAAAAGAGATAACATCAAACTCGTTTCCGCATCCCCTGCATGAATCCCCTCCTTTCCTTCCCTCTCCGTCATCAAATCCTTAGTAATATGAGGTACACGCCAAGTAAAAAAAGGAAACACCAAAAAATCATGATGCTCTTGGTGCAAATCACGGCTAATAATATCTAATATCTGGGGTTGCCCTCCGTGGGAATTCATCAACACTAACTTACGAAACCCAGCCCGATAAATACTCTCTGCGGTTTCCCTCAATACCCTTAACAGAGTTTCCGCAGATAAACTGATAGTACCAGGAAAGTCTAAATGTTCGTTAGATTTTCCATAATACAGAGTCGGTAAAGCATAGGCTGGAATAGCAGGAGATAAACCCTCCAAAGCCTTCCCTAACACCCCCTGACTAATCGCCGAATCCACCACCAGAGGCAGATGGTGTCCATGTTGCTCGATCGCCCCTATGGGTTGAATTATAACTACATTTTCTTTATCGGACATCTGGTCAATTTCTTGCCATGTAAGATAGGCAAAAAAACGCTCTGGGGGAATAAAACCGTGAATCATTGTATTATTAGGAAATTAGGAAATAGGGAATAGTTTTTTCTATTATAATTATCCATTCTCCATTATCAATTATCAATTGTTGTCGTGAACTACTGGTTAATGAAATCTGAGCCGAGCGCTTATAGTATCGAAGATTTACAAAAAGAAAAAATAACTATCTGGGATGGGGTGAGAAATTATCAAGCTCGTAATATCCTTAGGGAAATGAAAAAAGGAGATTTAGCTTTTTTTTATCATTCCAATTGTAAACCTCCCGCCATTGTAGGATTAATGGAAGTAGTAGAAACCAATATAGTTGATCCTACCCAGTTTGATCGCACCTCAGACTATTTTGATGTCAAATCAACCCCTGAAAAACCCCGTTGGCATACAGTAAAAGTAAAATTTAAAGAACGATTTGCTCAACCATTACCCCTCGAAACCCTAAAACAAAAATTTAATCCCGATGATTTTTTGGTAGTTAAAAAAGGTAATCGATTATCCGTAATGCCCGTTAAAAATACCATTGCCCAAGAAATTTTCAACTTGACTAGAACTTTTTGATAGAAAAGTAAAGTAATGAGGGTAAGCAATGAATAATTGACAACGGATAATTAAATTATTATTACCTTTACTCCCCATCTGCCATACTTCTCATTACCTTAATACCTACAACTAAACACCATAAAATAGTTAATTTAAATCTGGATTAAATTCAGGCTTAATTTTAGTAGGAATAACTTGAATAATTTCTGCGACAATATCTTCCGTAGATTGTTTCTTGGTAACATAAATAGTTATATCAGCCTGTTGATAAAGACTTTTTCTTTCTTCTAAAATATTCCTTAATTTTTGAGTTAAATCAGTATCTTTTAATAAAGGTCTAGTATGGTCATTTTTCAATCTATCAACCAAAACATCTACAGGAACATCTAACCAAATTACCATACCATCTCGTAAATGAGCCCAATTATCTTTTTTTAAAACAATACCACCACCAGTGCTAATCACAGTATGTAAATAGCTAGAAACCTCTCCTAAAACTTGATTTTCTAAAGTCCGAAAAGCATTTTCTCCATCTTCTTCAAAAATTTTATTAATAGTTTTTTGACTAAGCATTTCTATGGTATTATCAGTATCTAAAAAACGATATTCTAACTTATGGGCAAGAAACTTCCCCACTGTACTTTTTCCAGAACCCATCATACCAATTAAGTATATATTTAAACCCCTTAATAATTTATTCATAAATTTTTTATTTCTATAATTAGACAATTCATATAAATAGCATACTGAGATATTTAACAAGAAGATATTTTAATAATATCATCCTTATTATAATTAAGATTATTCTTTAAATCTTCCACCGTTAGCATTGTCACAGGGTCAAGCCAATTTGAAGCAATTTCTGCCAAAGGAATTAAAACAAAAGCCCTTTCTCTCATTAGAATATGAGGTATTTTTAAGTTAGGTAAATCAATAATTAAATTATCGTATAAAATAATATCTAAATCAAGGGTTCTTGCACCCCATTTTTCCTTTCTTTCTCTGCCAAATTGTAACTCTATTTCCCCTAAAAAAGATAATAATTGAGAAGGAGTGAAAAAAGTATTAATCGTGACACAACCATTGATATAATCAGGTTGAGACGGGCCAATGGGTTTTGTGCGATACCAACTAGAACATCGAATTAAATCTATTTGGGGTGCTGATTGGATAAAATCCACCGCTTTTTGTAAAGTATCTTTACTTTTTCCCAAATTACTGCCCAAAGCAATGGCAGATTTATACTTTCTGGTACAATGTTTAACTTCAGTAGCAATAGACACTTAAAACTGTTTACCTGTGCATTAAGATAATGTATCATTATTTCATATGAATGACTCTAGCTTAAGTAACACTGCCATAGATTTTGATAATCTCGATCCCTTAGATGCCATTGAGGATAAAGAACCCGAAAAGCCAGATCCTGATGTAATGCTAGGTTTACTTTCTAGCGACAGCTTACAAGAACAAATGGAGGGGGTAAGGGCTTTTTGCGAAATTTCTGATTCTAGGGCAATTCCCTTACTAATTGAATGTTTGAGTCATAATTGTCCTTTGATAAGGGTTAGTGCCGCCTACGCCTTAGGGAGAAACATAGATTCAACCACGGTGCAACCCCTAATTTTTGCCCTTCAAAACGACTGGAATGGTTATGTAAGAAAAGGGGTAGTATGGGCTTTGGGAAATAGTGGCGATCGCACCTCATTTGAACCATTACTCCACGCCTTGAAACATGATATAGCGGCCGTACGTCTTTGGTCAGCTAGTAGCATTGCCAACATTGCCAAATTAAACTACGAAGACACCATTACCGCCATTCCCTCCCTCATTACCACCTTAAGGCAAGATGCGATCGCCGCGGTACGCAGTAACTGTGCTTGGACATTGGGCAAACTATGCCAAGAACTACCCTTCAACGTAGTCTATAACACCGCCATTGATGCCCTCATCGAAGCCCTAGTGGAAGACGAAGACTTAGGGGTAAAAGAAGATACCAAAAGCGCCCTATTAAAACTAGGCGATCCCAGAGGCTTACAAATGATCGAAGAACTAGAATTTGAAGGACTAATTTAACTATACTTGTTGAACCTTAGAAATAGAAGAAACATTCGTTGTCCATTACTCCTTTCGTCATCCATTGCCCATGGCCTATTCCCCGTTCCCCTAACTAATTGTTAAAAAGTATTAAGAAAATGAAGAAAAATGATACCTGATACTGCACAATAGCATTCGGAAGGGAACATAACCCAAGCCAAATAAAAAAACCTAATCAATATAACAACTTTAAGTTATACTGATTCAGAGATTGACCCTAAAAAGTCAAACAAAATTTAAATACCAGAAACATCAAAAAACTGGTTTAATAAAAAAAACTATCTAAATTAATTTACTTGGAGGAATCCATAAATGAGTATCGTCACGAAATCTATCGTGAATGCTGACGCAGAAGCACGTTATTTAAGCCCCGGTGAACTAGACAGAATCAAATCCTTCGTTTCCTCTGGTGAAAGCCGTTTAAGAATCGCTCAAACCTTAACCGATTCTCGTGAGCGCATCATCAAAGAAGCAGGCGATCGCCTCTTCCAAAAACGCCCCGACGTAGTTTCTCCTGGTGGAAACGCTTACGGCGAAGAAATGACCGCTACCTGTTTACGTGACATGGACTACTATTTACGTCTAATCACCTACGGAGTAGTAGCAGGTGACGTTACCCCCATCGAAGAAATTGGCTTAGTTGGCGTAAAAGAAATGTACAAATCTTTAGGTACTGACATTGGCGCAGTAGCTCAAAGTGTACGTGAAATGAAAGAAGTAGCTACCTCCTTAATGTCTGCAGAAGACACTTCAGAAGCAGCTTCCTACTTCGACTATGTAGTCGGAGCATTACAATAGGTTTTACCCCTAAATCCGTAAACCTATCGAGTCTAAAAATCTTTTAGTCCTGCAAAACTAACAAAAAGTCAATTAATTAGAAAGGAAAATAACCATGCAAGACGCAATTACTGCAGTAATCAACTCCTCCGACGTACAAGGTAAATACCTTGACGCTAACGCTTTAACCAAATTAAAAGGCTACTTCCAAAGTGGTCAACTCCGTGTTCGTGCTGCTAGCGTAATCAGCGCCAACGCCGCTACCATCGTAAAAGAAGCTGTAGCTAAATCCTTATTATACTCCGACGTAACCCGCCCCGGTGGAAATATGTACACCACCCGTCGTTACGCTGCTTGTATCCGTGACTTAGACTACTATTTACGTTACTCCACCTACGCTATGTTAGCTGGTGATGCTTCCATCTTAGACGAGCGCGTATTAAACGGTTTAAAAGAAACCTACAACTCCTTAGGAGTACCCATCAGCTCCACCGTTCAAGCTATCCAAGCTATGAAAGAAGTAACCGCTAGTTTAGTAGGTGCTGACGCTGGTAAAGAAATGGGTGTTTACTTTGACTATATCTGCTCTGGCTTAAGCTAAAACTTAAGGCTTGTAGATAAGGTAAAACCTTAACCCACAGGTTAGGAAAGTCAGGAGTAAGTGCCAGTTTGACTTAAAACTTAGTTAATTTAGTATTGACTCTTGACTCCTAACCGTAGCTTTTCGATTCATAAGAAAGAATTACATATATATCTCTCTCAATATAAAAAAATCCGCTTAAAAAATTTTTCCACAAACAAGGAGACTACCTCACATGAGAATGTTTAAAGTAACGGCTTGTGTACCAAGTCAAACCAGAATCAGAACCCAAAGAGAATTACAAAATACTTATTTTACCAAATTAGTTCCCTACGATAACTGGTTCAAAGAGCAACAAAGAATTCAAAAAATGGGTGGTTCTATTGTTAAAGTACAATTAGTAACCGGCAGACAAGGTACTAACACTGGTTTACTTTAATAACTTGTTAAATAAAATTCAGGGGGAAAAAATAATGAAATTCTCCCCAATAATTAAGGGATGTTTTACTTATGAGCGTCCCTATTTTTTATGGGAAAACTATGGAAATTAACTATTTATCATTGCCTATTTCCCATATTCAGTAATAGTTATGCTTCTTTTACTTCATAATTAAAAGGAAAAGAACTTTGTAAATTAATTAACTCATCTCGATGAGCTTGAATAGTAATAACAGTTTGCTTTTTTTCCTCCTCATTAACCACATCATCAATGCGAAAAGCAACTTCCTCAACTCTCTTTGCACCACGCCAATAAAAATAACCTGCCACGGGAGAGAGAATAATTAAGCCAATAAACCAGTTAATCTGTGGATGAAATAACATTTCCAAGACAAGGGAAAAAGAAAATAAACCGCATCCTGCTAAAAAACTAAGAAACACCGCTAAAAAGATACTAGGAGAAACTAAACCTTCTAAAGTAACTTTATTTCTCTCTCCATCGATCGCCTTTACTTGGTAAGATCGTTGTTGAAAGTAGTCCCGAAGATATGCCAATATACTATCCTCTGTTTCAGGGCAACAAAGAGTGACAATTTCAGTTCTATCCTTAATACTGCCACGAATAAAAAAGAATAGACCAATCATCAATAAAACAGTCAAGAAAAAAGTAGAAACCATAAAATCTAAAATATAAGATATAAGATAGCTAAAATTTATTGTATAGCACCAATGACTTAAACAATGCAGAATTGGGAATGATAATAATATTGGCGTTGCTGATTTTAAGTATGATTTATTGTTGAGGAAGGGAACGGTTATAATATTTAGAAGTCTTAGTTTTTAGTGTAATTCAACTATATTTCATACCATAACCCGTACAAAGCCAAATAACGAAATAGTAAAAATAATCAACAATTAACCTTTTTATTATCAATTATCAATTAATTATCCGTGGCACAAAAACAAAAATTTCCTCATCTTTTAGGCTCAAAATGGACATCAACCCAAAAAACATGGGGTTGGAGACACTTTCAAGTGATAAACCGTAAAAATCAAGATAAATGGGTGTTTGCAGAAATGACGGCATCCTGTGATGATAACGTACGCTTTTGGATTAACGCCAAACAATTAAAAGATAGAGATTTATGGCTACCGGGTTGGAAAACCTTAGAAGACATCAAAGAAATGGAGTAATGGCAAAATGCTAATCTTGGTATCTTTTAAAATAATTTAAGCTACTTGCCCCAAAATTAAATCAATAATTTGATGACTAAGGGAAAACTTAGAAGATGGTTTTAAGGTTGTTTTTTGTCCATCAGCATTAATAAATAT
Organism: Cyanobacterium stanieri LEGE 03274; assembly: GCF_015207825.1. Lineage (NCBI taxonomy): Bacteria > Bacillati > Cyanobacteriota > Cyanophyceae > Chroococcales > Geminocystaceae > Cyanobacterium > Cyanobacterium stanieri. The sequence continues at coordinate 20,208 of NZ_JADEWC010000035.1, read as the reverse complement.
AGCCTCATTGGTATCGCTACCAAAACCCGTGTTTATTTTATCAATGGGATTAGCAACGATCGCACTTAATCGTTTACGAGTCAATTTATCCAGTGCAGGGGTGACAATATCCCCCGTTTGAGCAGCAAAACCTATTAAAAGTTGTTCTGGTTGCCGTATTTTTCCCAATTTTGCCACAATGTCTGTTACCGTGTCCAATTCTATATAAGGGGGTAAATTCCCTTTACTCAACTTGGTTTTATAAAATTCCCTTGGTTTCACATCCGCCACCGCACTAGCCATAATCGCCCAATCTGAGGTAGGAAAATTACTCACCATGGCTTTTTCCATTTCTTCGGCGGTAGTCACGTCAATAAATTGTAGGGGAGGAAGATTTTTTAACAACTCAGGGGCAACATTTGCACCAACCAAAGTAACCTTTGCCCCCCGATGATGACAGGCAACGGCAAGGGCGATGCCCATTTTACCAGTGGAAGGGTTACCGATAAAACGCACGGGATCAAAAAATTCCCTTGTGCCTCCTGTGCTAATTAAAATATTTTTACCTTTTAAATCTAGTTTTCCTTTGGTGTGTAGTGCGGATTCTAAGGCCATTAAAATTTCCTCAGGCTCTGCCATTCTGCCTTGCCCAGTGCGATCGCACGCTAATAAACCCGTATTGGTATGGAGGGAAAAAAAACGATTATTTTGCCCTAAAAGTTCCCAGTTAGCTTGTACCGTTGATTGTAGCCACATTTCTGTGTTCATAGCGGGGGCTATTGCTATGGGGCAATTAGAAGCCAGAACCGTATTAGTTAAGAGATTATCCGCCATGCCATGGACTAATTTAGCGAGGGTGTTGGCAGTGAGGGGGGCAATCAAAATTAAATCCGCCCATTCTCCTAAGCTAATGTGTAGGGGGCGAGGGTGAATGGGTTGCCAAAAGTCTGCGTCGGTGTAAGCCTGTTTTCGGGCGAGGGTGGAAACGGTGAGGGGAGTAATGAACTTTTGGGCAGATTCGGTGAGGATTACTTCTACTTGCGCTCCCTGCTGAAACAATTGGGAGATTAACCCACATACCTTATAAGCGGCGATACCTCCCCCAATACATACTAAAATTTTCTTGTCTTTAAAAGATTGTAAAAATCCTTTATGATTCGTCATAGGCTTCGATGTCGAGGAGATAAAAATAAGGTTCGATTAAATCTTCACGGTGAAATGCGATCGCCCTTAGTTTATGCCAATCTTGTAAACTTTCAAAGGGAGTTTTATAATCATCATTTTCCAATCTTGTGGCAATTTCCGCAACATCTTCTATGGTCATAGTTGCAAAATCCTTGTCGGTATATGTTAATGTTGTCATAAATCAGCCTCCGTACATGGTTTTTTTGTTTACCCCAACTACATTCTAACTTGATTTGGTTTTCTTCCCAAAATGTACAAGAATGTTAACAATTTCAGAATAGGGAATGGGGAACGGGGAACAGGGAACGGTTATAATATTTTGAAGTCTTAATTTCTAGTGTCATTGAATTATATTTCATATCATGATTAAGCAATACCCGAAAATATAATGCAGATCACTGATAATCAAAATGGTACGATAAGTCATATTGGGGAAGTCATTGAAACTTCTACCACAGAATTTTTGGCTCAATGTTTAGAGCCAGAAGAATTAGCTTTTCCCATGATGCCTCCCTTTGGTAGTTGGGTAAAAGCGGTGGATAATCAGGCGGGAAATAAAATTTATGCCATCGTTACCAATGTCACCACTGCCCCCATTGATTCTATCCATCGGGCAAGGGCTTTGGGGTTATCTTTAGAAGAATTAAAAGAGCAACAACCGCAAATTTTTGCCATGCTAAAAACGGAATTTCGGGCGGTAATCATCGGTTTTGAAACCCCCCCACAGGGTAATAATGGCGTAAATCCTCCCCATGGACGTATTTTTCAATATTTACCCCCTCGCCCTCCCCAAATCCATCAAGGGGTGTTTAGTTGTACCACTGAGGAAATAACGAAATTTACGGAAAATCCTGATTTTTTGCGGGTTTTACTTCAAGTTAATAATACTCCCATTGAATCCCTCACCGCAGCTACCCTTAGGGAAGTATATAATATTCGAGGGTGCGATCGCCCTTGGTTAATAAAAGCAGGAAGGGTATTGAGTGTTTTATTAAAAAATGATTACGACAGTCTTAAGTTTATCCTTGGACAAGTCAACGTGAGAGACAATTGACAATGGACAATTAACAATTGACAATAAAGGGAAAAGAGGATTCACTCATAATCATAAACCATTGAAAACGGTTCCCCGTTGCCTATTCCCTGTTCCCTTATCGAAATATTAATTTATTTAACGAGAGGGGGAGAAAAACTGAAACTCCCTTATAATGTTATGTTGCCAATGTTTTGATGAAAAACTTTTATAAAAAATGCCCTTATATAACTTAACAAATCGTCCTCGCCGTCTGCGTCGCACTTCAGCATTACGGGCGATGGTACAAGAAACCCAGTTAACTGTTAATGATTTAATTTATCCCGTATTTGTGATGGAAGGGGAAAATCTCAAACAAGAGATTGTGTCGATGCCTGATTGTTATCGTTATAGTCTTGATTTATTGATCAAAGAAGTAAAAGAGGCTTATGATTTAGGTATAAAGGCGATCGCCCTTTTTCCCCTCGTCACCGATGACAAAAAAGACAACGAAGGCACCGAAAGCTATAACCCCAATGGATTAGTACAACGCACCATCAAAGCCATTAAAGCAGAAGTACCCGAAATCACCATTATCACCGATGTCGCCCTTGATCCTTATTCCCCATTCGGTCATGATGGTATCGTGGTAGATGGAGAAATTCTCAACGATGAAACCGTGGCGGTACTCGCCAAAATGGCAGTATCTCAAGCCCAAGCTGGGGCGGATATGGTTGCCCCCTCCGATATGATGGACGGTAGAATTGGGGTAATTCGTGAAGCCCTTGACGAAGAAGGGTTTACCCATGTGGGTATCATTGCTTATTCTGCCAAATATGCTTCTGCCTATTATGGCCCTTTCCGTGATGCCCTCGAATCCGCACCCAAATTTGGCGACAAAAAAACCTATCAAATGGACATTGCCAACTCCCGTGAAGCCATTACGGAAGTAGAATTGGATATTGCTGAAGGTGCAGACATGGTAATGGTTAAACCAGCCCTTGCTTACCTTGATATTATTCGTCAAGTGAGGGATTATACTAATATTCCTGTGGTTGCCTATAATGTTAGTGGTGAGTATGCCATGATTAAGGCAGCAGCGGAGAAAGGTTGGATTGATGAGAAAAAAATCGTCCTTGAAACTCTTACAAGCATGAAAAGAGCAGGTTCGGATTTAATTTTAACTTATTTTGCTAAGCAAGTAGCTTTGATGTTGAAATAGTTATCAAGGGGAATTAGGATTGAAATTCACCCGTTAAATTAAGGATTATAACGAGGAATTTTTGTTTATTTTTACATAATAATATTTTCCTAATTTCCCCACTTTTTAATTAATTATATGGTGTGATAATTTTTTAAACAAAACATAATCCTAAACATAGTAATAAACCGCTAATAAAATGAAAATTGACGGCAATAAATTTACTATTTTTAATTTTTTCTGGTTGGGCGTGATATTTATTAACATGGTTTATTAATTGATAGGCAACGGGAAAACTAAACCACACTAATAAACATTGTTGGGGTAGTTGCCCTGTTAATACAAAAATTGTACTAAGTATATAAACAAGAAAAACAGAAATTATCAACACATTTGCCCCTGTTTTTGTGCCTAGACGCACGATGGGGGATTTTTTTCCCGCATTAGTATCATCTTGTACTTGGTGAAAATGGGAGCAAAACAGAATAATTGAGGTAGAAATACCGATAATGGTTGATGCAATTATAGAATTAAAGGAAAATGACTGATTTTGACTATAATAGGCAGATGCGATCGCCATTGGACCAAAAGTAAAGAAACAGATAATTTCCCCTAATCCTTGATAACCAAGACGAAAAGGAGGCCCTTGGTAGGTATAACCTAAAAAACAACTGACAAGAATAAGCCATAATACCGTCCAATCTTGTTGCCACCAGTTGATAAGAAAAATACCTCCCAAACCAAGGATTAAGATAATATTAGCAATCCAGAAGACAAGGGCTTTATTTCCCGTCAGATTAACCACAGAATGATGTTTATTAACGTCAATGCCTGTATCTGCATCAAAAACATCGTTAGTGAGATTTAACCAAGCAATAATGGCGATCGCACTTAATAAAAAAGTGATATAAATAGAAAAATTAACAGTACCCGTAGAAAAATAAGCTAAAGCAGTACCAAAACTAATGGGAATTACCGCCACGGTGTACATAGGAGGCTTAATGGCCGCTAACCATAGTTTTTGTTTTGTGTCTGCCTTAGGAGGGGTGATAGGATTAGTAATCGTCATGGTCAGTGATATTCGGTAAAATAGACAATAATTAAAAATTGGTTTTTTTATAGTTATTAATCTCCGCCACAGCGGGGCATATGATTAAAACCAGATTTTAGTTAACATTTCTATAGATACCATCAGTTATCCTCTGAGGTTAACAATTTAATATAAATATTTATAATTTTAAGTGTTATGCCGGTCATTCCCGATAACCATTTTTTAACCGATTACTCTCAAAAACTCCAAGAATTAATTTTTTTCTCCCATCCTGTGCAGGATAACGATCAGCAAATTGTCTCTATTTCTCAAGAAATAAGCCCTGTGGATTTATTAGTTTTTCTAACTATGTTAAAACCTAAAAATCAGGTTTCTTTTTATTGTGAGAATCAAAGAAAACAAGAAGCTGTGGTTGCCATCGGAGCAATTAAAAGTTTAGAGGTTAAAAATGAAAATGGTCATGGGGGAAATGGCGATAATCGCTTTATACAATGTGAACATTTTATAGAAGAAAATAAAGATAATATTATCTTTGAAGATAATATAGACAGCCAAAAAATTCCTTACTTTTTCTCATCATTTAATTTCTTAGAACATAGCTCTGATAACTATCAAGCCTTCCCCCAAGCCAAAATTTTTATTCCCCATTTACAGTTAGTAAAAAAAGCTAATAATTATCTAGTCATTGTCAATACTTATCATGGTAAAAATTCTCCAGAATTAAACTTAATTAAGCAATATTTAAAGCAGGATTTTAGTCAAAATATTCTTCATTATTATCATCGTTTTCATCATGATCAATCTTACCCGTCTAGTTATACTTTAGAAAGATCAGACTACCATTATTTTACCGATAAAGTTAATCATAGTCTAAAGGCGATCGCCTCTGACAAATTAACCAAAATTGTCGTTGCCCACGCCCTAGAAATTAAACTAGAAGAAAACTTTAATATCATTAAATCCCTAACCAACCTCCGAGACAATCACCCCGACTGCTACATATTCTGTGTCGGTAACGAAAAAGAAGAATTTTTTCTTGGGGCAAGTCCAGAAAGACTATTATCCATACAGGATAGACAATTAGTCACCGACGCCCTCGCAGGTTCAGCACCAAGGGGCAAAAGCGACTATGATGATAGTTTATTAGGGGAAAATCTGCTTAATAGTGAAAAAGAAAAAAGAGAACATCAGTTTGTTAGTGATTACATCTTCGAGCAACTTTCGGTTATGGGATTAAACCCCAAAAGAGCATCATTACAGCTATTAAAATTATCTAATATTCAACATCTTTGGACTCCCATTTATGCAGAAATCATCGGCGAGTGTAACCCCCTAGAAATTGTCGCCCGATTACATCCTACCCCCGCTGTGGCAGGTATTCCCATTGATGTAGCCTGTGCAGAGATTGAAAACTATGAAAATTTTGATCGCTCTTTATATGCTGCCCCCATTGGTTGGTTAGATACTAATGGTAATTGTGAATTTATCGTCGGTATTCGCTCGGCACTGATTCAGGGTAATCGTGCTAGATTATATGCCGGGGCTGGAATTGTCGCTGGTTCAAAACCAGAGCAGGAGTTAACCGAAATTGAGCTTAAATTTCAAGCTCTTCTACAAGCCTTGGTATAGAGAATGAATAAAAATGACATCCTAAAAGAATATCAAGAAGGAAAAAGGGATTTTACATCTCTTAATCTTGATGGGTTATCCTTTAAAGGCGAAAATCTAAGTGGAGCAAATTTTAGTCAATGTTCTTTAAAAAATACGAATTTTAGCTATGCAAATCTTTCAGACTGTCAATTTAAACAAGTCACAACAGGAATACAATTCAATCACATAATTATTATTTTATTAATTTTTACACTCTTTTTTATAATAATTGGAATTGCTATATTCATCTTAACGATTAGCAATCTTTATATATTTTCTGATGTTAACTCCACATCAATAATTTTTGGACTTTTTTTTCTCATACTCTCTTTTATTAGTATCTTTTTTTTACCTTTTCACTTATTTAAAACAACTATAGTTAAACTATTTATTATTCCCTTTTTTTTAGGATTGATAGGCATTATTACAGGTTTTTTACTGGGAATGAGTCACTTACCCTTTGCTTTAACTCTTAGCTTAATAAACGGTTTTACAAACCTTAGCACAGGTTGCGTAATAGTTTTAATGTTTATATCTCTAGGAAGTGTTTTTGTTGTTTTTAATATGATTATCACTGGATTTTATGGTATTTTATCAATCTTTATAGCTTTTTTAATGGCTAATTTTTTTAATTTTGCTTATACTCAAACAATTAGTTATGGAATAGTATTACTCTTAATTAGTAGTTTATTTACCATAATTATATTTACCAAAAAAAATCAATATTCTCATTTTTTTAAACTAACAAAATTTACAATTTATTGTAGTGGCACTAAGTTTTGTTATGCAAACTTAATTAACACAGACTTTAACAATAGCTACCTAAAATATATTGATTTACGTCATAGCAATTATAAATCTGCTAAGAATATGAATTTAAATGATAAATTAATACTGAATTAGTTCACAATTCCACATATCAAAGTCATCATAAATACTTTAAAGAATAAATTATTTTTTTAAAAAAGATAAATCGTTCCTTTTACTGCTTATATGTTCTTGTAAAAATAGGTAAATTATTCTGATAATTAATTTCATAAGTAGAAGTTTGACCTTCAATAGTTAAAATACGATCTTTAATATTAAGATTATTTCCACCGTATAAAATACCCTGATTAATATTATTTTTTTGTAGTTGATTATTAACTAAAATTTTGGGAATATCAGAACTATGATTAGTTATAAAAGTTAAGAAAGAATGATTAGGCGATACAAACTCAATTATGCCATTATCTAATTCATCTAAATTAAGTTGAGATTTATTGATAATATCATTTTGAAAAACATTAAAATTATCATAGTTAGAAGAATCTTCTGCAACTAATAAAAAACCCGCTGGATTGTCTAAATTAGAAAGACTTTGTAAATAACTTCTACTGCTGTTTTCTAAGGAAATAATTTCAGCATCTTGATTAAGAGGAAAAATGGCTAAATAAGTTTGATTAGCATTTAGAAAAAAGATATTATTTCGTTCCTGTATTATGGTATCCGAGGGGAAAGAAACATAATTACCTATTTTATATTGACCATTAATTTTTTTGATAGGATAATTAGACTGAGGAATAAGATTTTGTAACTTTTGAGCTAATAAACTTTGGCAAGTATTACCACATTTAATACCTATTAATAACGTATCAATAAAAGTTCTTAAAGTTTGTCTTTGAAAATCTCTTTTGACTATTTCAGGAACGACTGTTTTTTGTAATAAAACATTTTCATATTGTGAATAATAATCAAAGGTTGTTTTACCTACTCCATTTTTACTCCTATTATAAAAGGAATTTGCTCCTGTAATAACCTTTGTTGATTGGTTATTTTCAGAAAAACTAACTAATTTCCAGCTAACTACCTGTTCACCACTAGAAACGATAACACTGCCAAGAGTATAACTATTTGCTATATAAAAAAATTCAGGAATATTAACATTAGAAAAATCATAAGTAGCTTTATAGTTGTGGTAATAAGTAGGTAAATTAATATTTTTTCTTGCCAATTCTAATGCTTCTTGAGGGGGGCGATAACTGCTAGTAACGGCATGAATTAAAGGCAAATATTGAGGCCAATTAAAAAAAGATTCATCTTCAGGAATATAATGACTAAACCAAAACCAATTTAGAAAATCAGTCTCGCTTTGAAAACTTTTTATTGCCCCTCCGCCCCTTTGTTCAGCACCTCCATAAACTCCATCAGAATATTTTAAGGCCATTACCGAAGAGTAGTAATCTAACATTGCTTGAGCAATTTTTTTTATCTCTTCATCTTCTGCAAAATCATAGATATTAAGCCAACCAATTATATTGTAAATTGTATAGGTGCTAGAATCCCATTCCGCTGTACCAACTCGATAGGTTGTTTGAGCTTTTTGTCTAATCCAATTTTCTGTTTTTTGTTGTTTTTCTTTTGCCCTTGGATATTGACTATTTTCTGTTTTTAAGGAGAGAAGATAACCGCTAGTTCTAATCATATTAACAAAATTTTCAGTCCCTCCTGTATCCCAAAAATTATAATTAGTGTTCAATCTTTGAGGATGAAAAATAAAGTCTAAATATTGATTTTTACCTTTTTTTACTTGTTCATTATTATTATATTTGTATATAATTCGAGTAATTCCAGGGGAAGCAAATGCTTCTCTGTTGATATAAAAACTCTCTGGGCTACGATTGGTAAAACGTTCTATTTGGCTAGTAGTCCAATCGGGGTCGATATTTTTTTCTAGGTGCGCAATAATTGAGGGGAAAGCATATTTTTCAAAGTCTCCTTCGGAGGGGATTTTCTGACTTTGAGCTAGTTTATTAATGACTAGATTTGCTTTTGTTTGGAATAGTATTTCTTCTTGTCTTTCTTCACTATGGCCGGGAAAAGTTATAATTCCCCATAAGGAGAGGGAAAGGGTTAATGTTGCTAAAAAATAATATTTTTTAACTGGATTATGTTTTGATAACAACATTATTTTGTGTAGTGATGTTTGATTAAGTTTTACGATAACTTGATCTTAATTGATCGTCGGTCTATTGCCCATATAAAGTTTTGTGGTGGGTTTTCATTGTCATTAAAACATATAATCGAGGTAAGCCGAAAGTAACCCATCACCGTAAAATAAGGCAATAATTGCACCTACCACCAAAAAGGGGCCAAAAGGCATAGGTTGCCCTTTCTTTAAACCTCCAAGGGCGATCGCACCTAGACCAAAAAAAGTACCCACAAAACAAGCCAAAAACCCTGTTATAAGAACATTTTGCCACCCTAACCATACCCCAATCATAGCAACTAATTTGGGATCTCCTCCCCCCATGGCAGGTTTACCAAAAACAAAAGTTCCAATAATTAAAATGGCATCAAATAACCAGATACCAATCACCGCACTTAAAATAGCAGTGAATAAAAATTGACTCGCCCCCGCAACCCCATTATGGATAAATCCCAAGACTGTTTGAAAAATTAAACCCACCACCAACCCCGTTTGCGTTAAAACATTAGGCAAAGTCAAAGTATCAAAATCAATAAGGGCAAGACTAATTAACCAACTAACAAAGATAAAATAACCCAAAGTTAACCAAGAAATACCGAATTGTAAAAAAATTAATACAAACAATACCCCCGTTATCGCTTCTATCAGAGGATAGCGAAAAGAAATGGAAGTTTTGCACCAACGACACCTCCCCCCCAACCATAACCAGCCAAAAACAGGGACATTTTCCGTCACCCCTAAAGGATGTAAACAATGGGGGCAACGGGAAGGGGGATGAATTAGGGAAATTTTGGCAGGGAGGCGATAAATAACGACGTTGAGAAAACTACCGATACAAGCACCTAATACGAATACGATTAAATTTACCAAATAAGGGGCGATATACACTTTTAATTAATCACAAAGATTTATTTTGAACCTAAAAACAATCTATAGGCTAATTTTATCTTGATTTTATCTAAGCAAAGCACGAAATACCTTCAGGAATATTATCAAATATTTATTGATTGACTACAAGAAATAAGATTAGAGCTATTTAGATTAACAATTGAAGAAAATGTTACCATTATTCTTGTTAAAGCATCTCTATATATTCAAAATCCCATTCCCTTCTTAGAGTACAAAAAAATAATGATGATTCATATCTAATAGGTATCCATCTGTGGCAAGAAAAAGTAAAAAAAAATCACCCGTGATAAAAGGTATAGTGTGGGGAAGTACCCTAATTTTAACCGCAGGGCTTTCCGCTATGGTGGGAATGTCAGTGGCGTTAAATAGCCCATTGCCCTTTAATTTAGACGCAATTTGGCAAAAAATAGACGGAGTCAGACAAGCTGGTTTAAGTGCTTTATGGCAAAGAAAACTACAACAACCCGTTAATATATTAGTCATGGGGGTTGACATTCAACCAGGAGTTGATGCAAATTCCGAGCAACGATTTTCCGCCCGTAGTGATACTATGTTATTAGTCCGCTTAGATCCTAGTAATGATAGTTTAAGTATGTTATCTATTCCTCGGGATACTAGGGTTAGATTTCCTAATGGTAGTTGGGATAAGATTAATGCGGCTAACGCCATCGGCGGAATTGATTTAACCATTAGGGTATTACAAAATAACCTCAATGATGTTCCTGTTAATAGATATGTACGCATCACCACAGAATCTTTTCAGGAATTAGTTGATGCGGTGGGGGGCGTTGATGTTTATGTACCCATGGATATGGAATATACCGATCGCACCCAGGGATTATATATTAACCTAAAGGAAGGACAACAGATATTGAATGGAGATCAAGCAGAACAATTTGTAAGATATAGGGGAGATAATTTGGGGGATATTGGTAGGGTAAAAAGACAACAAATTATATTAGAAGCCATTAAAAATAAATTACAATCTCCCATGGTTATTGTTAGATTACCTCAAATTTTAAAAGTGGTGGACAAAAACGTTGATACCAACTTAACCAACGGAGAAATTATAACCCTGATGTCTTTTGCTAAAGGATTAGAGCAAAATGGTTTTAATACTACCCTCCTACCCGGGCGCGCTAGTCAACCATGGGAATATCGTCTTAGCTATTGGTTAATCTCGGAAAATGAAAAAAATCAAGTAATTCAACCCTATTTAAATCGATAAATTATTTGGGGAATGGGGAATAAGATAGACAGTATAATTGAGTTTAATATCTGCATTTTTAAAATATTCCATGAATGAAAATAATTCTACTAAAAATATTTTTCCCATCTCTCCTCTAATTAGAATTACTTTACTAAGTTTATATTTTGCCCTAACTACTCCCTTACCCTTTTTAGCTAAAACCACAACCTTGCCCATTCCTCAATGGTTATTTTGGCTAGGTTTAGTCATTGGGGCTTTTTTAGTTTATACCGTAATGACAGAAAGGGTAATTTTAGACGAAGAAGGAATTAGGGTTACATATCCTAAATGGGCCAAACTCATTTGGCGTAGGGGTTGGAATTTGCCATGGAAAGAAATAAAAGCCTTAAAAATGCGTACCACAGGACAAGGGGGTATGGTATATTACTTTACCACGGATAAGGGCGATCGCGCTTATTTATTACCCATGCGAGTGGCGGGATTTGCCAAAATGGTGCGCATAGTACAAAGTAAAACAGGCATTGACACCACCGATATATATCCCCTTGCACAACCTTGGATGTATTTTTTTCTCCTTGGTTTTACCTTCTTTTTACTCTTAATCGATGCTTGGGCTATTACCACTGCCATAACCATGGCATAAAAAAAGGGGGTAAAATTACCCCTTTATTTCTCGGTGAAATATTCTTACTCTTCGGTTTCCTCTTCATCCTTGGTAGGATAAACAAAACTGTTGGAGTTACCAGTTAAAACAGATTTACCTAAAGATAAGGCTTTCTCCGCTTGGAATTTAGCTTTTCTTTTCCAATGTGCCTTGCGTTGATCTCTTTTTGATTTAGACGTTTTCTTCTTTGGTACTGCCATATCTTTTAAATAATATTTATACTTAAATTTTTACATTTACACAACCCTACTATTTTAACCATAGTTGTTATATCATGGCAATTATAATGGTAGTAATTCATTACAAGGTGAGACAACTGCGAGGATAAAATCTATTGATAACGAGTTATCTAAATTTGATCTCAATTCTAAACTGGTGGAGTACCCATTATCCATTATCTATCATTTCCCCATGGTCACGACTCCATTTTTCAATAAAAGAATCCGCTAAAGAAGCTCCCATGGGTTTAGAATAATAATAGCCTTGACCATAATCGCAACCCATATCCCTTAAAATTTGCTCCTGAATAGGTAACTCAATCCCTTCGGCAATCACATCAAGGGATAAATTATGAGCTAAAGATACAATGGCTTCCACAATAGCATTACGAGGGGTTTTACCATTAATAGACTCAATAAAAGCTCGATCAATTTTAAGAATATTAAAAGGTAAAGTATGTAAATAACTCAAGGATGAATAACCCGTGCCAAAATCATCCAAAGATATTTTTAAATTACGATGTTGAATATTATCAAGAATATATTTAGCAGTGTGGAAATTATCCATCAAAACACTTTCCGTAATTTCTAATTTAAGTCTATTAGGATTAACCCCTGTTTCCATTAAAAAATGATCTATTTTTAACAAAAAATCATCCTCTAATAGTTGTTTACTAGAAACATTAATGGCAATGGATAAATTAAGATGGGGATATTTATCTTCCCATATTTTACCTTGACGGGCAGCCGTGCGAAATATCCAATCTCCTAAGGAAATAATTAAACCATTTTCTTCGGCAAGGGGAATAAATTTTACTGGGGAAATAAATCCTAGGGTGGGATTAAACCAACGAATTAAGGCTTCAAAACCTGCTATTTTTCCTATTTTTAAATCAATGATTGGTTGATAAAATAATTCTAATTCGTCATTTTCTAATGCTTGTCTGAGATAAGATTCTAGTTGTAGTTTTTCGACTAATTCTGTGTGCATAATAGGCTTAAATAATTGATAACAATTTTTGCCCATGGTTTTGGCTTGGTGCATGGTTAAATCTGCATCCCTTATCATTTCTTCGGCATTTTTATAACCAATGGAACTTAATGTAATACCAATACTTACAGAAGAAGCTATATAGTTATTTTCAAGATGATAGTTAGTATCACAAATATTAATGATGGTTTCGGCTATTTTTCGGGCTTGGTTAGAGGATTCTAAATCCTCGAGGAGAATAGCAAATTCATCGGCGCTGACACGGGCAACGGTATCTTTTTCGCTTACACAGGATGCTATTTTGCCACCAATGGTTGCTAAAAGTTTATCTCCAATATGGTGTCCGATGGTATCGTTTACTTTTTTAAAGTTATCAATGTCTATTAGTAGTATGGCACATAATTCGCTAGGATTACGATTGCACCTTTTAAGGGTTTGGGCGAGTCTATCGATTAATAGAAAACGATTGGCTAATCCTGTTAAGCTATCGTACATACTATTATGTAAGATTTGCTCTTGCATATTTTTAATTTCGGAAATGTCAACGATTTGTTGAATTAGTTGTAAAATTTCTCCCTGACTATTACGCAAAATGGTAATATCAACAATACTATGAATTACTGTGCCATTTTTGCTGATATATCTTCTTTCTTGACTATGTTGTTTTTGATTACTTTTAAGAATATTTTGTAGAAAGAAATAATTTTTAGAAATATCGTCGGGATGGTATAGTATTTTTTCGTGTTTATCAATTAATTCTGTGGCGGAATAATTTAATAGTTTAGATAAGGAATTGTTTGTTTTTTGAATAACGCCTTTTTCATCGGTAATCATCATTCCAATGGGGGCTAAGTCAAAGATTAGTTGTAATTCTTGTTGACTTTTTTTGAGGGCTTTTTGGGTTAAATATTTTTTGCTTATATCGGTTATTATACCGTCAATTCTAATGATATTATCACGGTCATCAAATACTAAATAAGCTCGATCTCTTACATATTTTTCCTCTCCATTGCAAGAGATTATACGATATTCTATATCATGGCTATTAATATCATTATCTAAGATCGCAATGTTTAATATTTTACTATAATAATCCTTGACTCTTTCTTTATCTTCAGGATGTACTAATTCTAACCAAAAACATCTTTTTTGAAAAAATAATGATAATTCACACTCATATAATATGGTTGCTGCTGTATTAATATAAATTAATTGTAATGTTTGAGGATGGATTGACCAAATTACATCTTCTAGGGAAAATAATACCCCTTTTAATCTTTCTTGACTTTCTTCTAAGGCGACTCTAATATGTTCTTTTTCTAATTCTTTTTCTTCGGCAACAATTACTTTTCCAATGTTATGGGCGATCGCCTCTAATAAGTATTTTTGTTCCCTAAAAAAATGTACATTATCTTCGGTATCAAAAAGGTGAATTGTGCCATAAATTTTACCATTAATCCAAATAGGAGTAGCTAAATAATTTGTTACCCGAAAGTTGTTAATAAAATTATTTTCTGTGAGGGAATTAAAATGAATTGATAAGCCATTATAAAGGGTATCTTTTTGATAACATACTTCTTGGGAAAGAATATTAATTAAAGAATTATCTTGGTCAAAAAATATAGTATCTGAAAAAGAAAAGTATTGACTAACGATGAATGATTTATATTCAGATAATTCCATAATTACCCCTATTTTCATGCCCAAAATATTACAAGCATTAATTAAACATTCCTGTAAATTATTATTAAGCTCATTATTTAGGTTATAATTTATTTGGTTGATTTTCTGTAATTTTTGTTCAAAAAGATTAGATTGTCCCGTTTGAATATTAAAAGATATTTGATCGTGATACTGTTCCGTAACATCTTTTTCAATGATGATAAAATTAGTTAAAATTTCTTGATTATAAATAGGATATAATTTAATTTCTCCCCAGTAGGTAGTATTATTTTCACGTTTTTTTTCAATAATAACTCTTGTTTCTTGTCCAAGGGCGATCGCACTTTCTAAATTACGTAAACCGTATTTTTGAAAATTTTTATCGAAAAAAGAAAGATAATTTTTTCCTAAAATACTATTTCTACTATACCCTGTTAATTTCAAAAAATAATTATTAACATATACGATAGGATAATTAACTTTTTGAGCATCAATAATAACGATACCATAATCATTAAAATTATTACTTTGTTCTAGTAAATAGAATATATTATTATCCCTAATAAAACTAGCATTTTGCTGTAATAATACAACTAAATCACTAATTAAATTAACAACATCATCATCAAAAGTATTTGGCTGTGAACTATAAAAACCTAATATACCTAGTTTTTCCTTACTTTCAGGATGAATTACGGCAAACATTGCCATGGAAACTAAGTTATTTTCTTCAAGGGGAAAAATAAAATTTAATTTAATTTCTTGTTTTAAGTTATCAACAATAAGATAACTATAGGGAGATTTCCAAAGATAAGCTAATTCATTATTCCCACTATTATTAATAACTAAATTTTTATATTTTTTCTTGTTCCAACCATCAATATATTTTAATTTAAAACAATTTTCCGTGGAATTATACTTAAAATAATAACAGTGATTAATATTCAATAAATTACCAATTATTTTTAAAATATGGCTATAGTAATACGGACTTTTTATGAGGGCAATATTCTTTGATTCTTGGATAACTGTATGTTGATAATGATATTTTTTACTTAGGGAGTCATTTTCCTCTTGAAAAGATAGAGCTTGATAGGACTTTAAATCGAGTTTGTGTTTTAAGATGAGTCGTTCCTTTTTTTCCTTAACAAAAAAGTATGCTAAAAAAAAATTAATGGTAAACAAAGATAAAATTAGTGACCAAAAAAAATACATAAAACAAAAAAATCTAAATAGGTAAAATAATCAAACTACAATCCATTAAACAAGGAATACTCTTTATTTTACTGATCCTTAACTGTTAATTTTAAAAAATAGGATATAAATTTAAGGACAAAAAACCACTATTATAAAAAAGACCTTTTCACTATTTTAAATCCCCATTCATGATTATTTTGTTAGAAATGGTGAACAATTATGGTTAATAATTATTAAACACATATTAATAATTTACTACATTCAATGAATTATAATTTACTCAAAGAAATTGCGATCGCATCTATTCAACAAGCATCAAAACTTTGTGAAGAAGTGAGGAAAAACATTCCCCAAGCCATTGAAAAAGAAGATAAAAGCCCCGTTACCGTAGCCGATTTTGGCTCTCAGGCCTTAATTTGTAAGGCATTGAAAGAGACTTTTCCTAATATACCCATTGTGGGCGAAGAAGATGCCACGGAGTTAAGAAAACCAGAATCAGGGGATACCATCAACAAAATCACAGATTATGTAAAAAATATTATTCCCTCTGCCACCACCGATGAAGTTTTACAATGGATTGACTATGGAAACGGTAAAGTAGGGGACTGTTTTTGGACATTAGACCCCATTGATGGCACAAAAGGGTTTTTACGTCAAGATCAATATGCGATCGCCCTTGCCCTTATTGTGGAAGGAGAAGTAAAATTAGGTTTATTGGGTTGCCCTGCCCTCAAATTAAGCCAAGGGGAAACAGGATGGCTATTTGTCGCCGAAAGGGGAAAAGGGGCTTATAGAATGCCCATAGCAGGGGGTGAAATGATTAAACAGAAAGTAGTAGATAAAGAAGATGTGAGTCGTTTTCGTTTTGTCGAAAGCGTAGAAGCCAGTCACGGTAATCAATCCTTACAAAATACCATTGCCCAATCCGTAGGTATTACCAGCGAATCCGTGCGAGTTGATTCTCAAGCCAAATATGGCATCGTTTCCTCAGGAGAAGCCGCCCTTTATTTACGCCTACCATCTCCAAAGTATCCTAATTATAGAGAAAATATTTGGGATCATGCCGCCGGGGCGATCGTTGTAGAAGAAGCAGGGGGAAAAGTTAGCGATATGTACGGTAAACCCCTAGACTTTGCCACCGCCTCCAAAATGAATGATAACCGTGGGGTAGTAGTCACCAACGGCATAATCCACGATACCGTTATTAACGCCATTCAATCCCACAATCAAAATTCCTAATTCACTTGAATTCGGGATAAAATTCATAGTCTTGTAAAGGCTTGAATAATTGACAATTGACAATGAATAATTGAAGTATTGTACCTTTACTCCCCATCTCTCGTACTCCTTATCTCCTAGCCGTACGGACGTACCATGGTACGTCCCCTACCATATTGAAAAATCACCAACAAAGGTTAATTAATAGTCACAGTGCGATGGGCTTCATTGGCAAATAAAGCACGGAAACCAGACTTTCTTTCCGCCTTTAATTCAGGAGTACGATTCCAAAGACTACCATAGAAAAAGAAAGCTACTCCCAATCTTTGTCGTCGCACCGCCAAGGTTTTATCCCGAATAAATTCGATGGGTGTAATGCGATTACCCAAACCCGTTAAAATTCCAATACCAACAGGTATCTTTGCCTTAGCTTCCCAAATTTCAGCCCCTGTGATTGTCCGATAAAAGGCCGTAAAATCCTCACGATATACTTGAACAATCAACTCATCAATTAAATCCTTACGCACCCAATCTAACCAATCCTGTAAAAAAGAATTATACGCCGTAGGATAAGGATTAGGGGAAATAGAAAGAATGGCATTGGGTTTTCTGGCCTTGATTTTTTGATCAAGTTGAGCCACAAACTGAGTTATTTTATCCGCCCGCCAGCGCATCCAGGCCCCATCCCGAAAATTAGTAGGAGGATTTTGGTTTGTCTCTTGTCGATAAAGATTTCTCGTATAGGAATCATAACCAAGGGTAACAGGTAATGCCAAATGATCATCAAACTGAATACCATCAATGTCATAACGGTTAACCACCTCCAATACCAAATCGGTGATAAATTTTTGCACCTCAGGATGGAAAGGATTAAGCCAAACTACCTGCCCCGCCGCACTGTTAGTGGTTTGACTACCATCTTGGGCTTGGGTTAACCAACTAGGATGCTTGAGGGCTAATTCTGAGGTAGGGGGCGCCATAAAACCAAACTCAAACCATGGTAACACCAACAATCGATGACGATGGGCTTCTTGTATTAATTCCCCTAAAGGCTCTTGTCCTTGAAATCCCCTATGGACAAAAGGCTGTATCCCTGCCCGTTGTGCCACTGTACTAGGATAAAGGGCATAACCCGAATTCCACACCACAGGATAAATAGTATTAAAATTGATGGAAGCCAAATTGGCGATCGCCTCTTGCATCTTCGGACGATCAAATAAAGTATCACTGTCACTGGTAGTAAGCCAAACTGCCCTAATTTCCGTGGTATTTTGCGAAAAAACAGGAGTTGTCCACCCAGCCCACAAAATAATACTAAAATAAGAAGCCAAAAATAAAGATAAAAGTTTCAGTCCACGGGAAGATAACCATGGAAAATTAAATGATTGTGAGATCATCGATAGATTATTGTCTATAAATAATAAAAATACAATGCACTTTATTCTATCAAGTTAATTTTTATTTCGCCCGAGACACAGTGAGAAATATTTGGCTAAGTTACCACGCACCATTAAAATAATAACTTGCTAAGAAGATAAATAAATCTGACTCTACTTCGGCTTAGAAGGACAGACAATATATTAAATTTTTATGATAACTGAACAAATATTTGGCAAAAAAAACCCCATCATAGGAGTTGTACATCTATTACCTTTGCCTACTTCTGCCCGTTGGGGGGGCAACTTACAAGCGGTAATGGAAAGAGCGGAGCAAGAAGCCACAGCGCTGGCGGCGGGGGGTGTTGATGGCATTATCATCGAAAATTTTTTTGATGCTCCCTTTACTAAGGATAAAGTAGATCCTGCGGTGGTAAGCGCCATGACACTGATAGTTGATCGCATCATGAGTTTGGTTACTTTACCCATTGGTTTAAATGTTTTACGTAATGATGCCATGACGGCATTGGCGATCGCCTCTTGTGTGGGAGCAAAGTTTATCAGAGTCAATGTCTATACGGGAGTCATGGCAACGGATCAAGGTTTGATAGAGGGTAAAGCCCATGAAATCCAGCGCTACCGCCGAGAATTAGGGCAGGATATAGCCATTTTTGCTGATGTTTTGGTCAAACACGCTCGTCCTTTAGGTACTCCTAATTTAACCAGTGCGGTAAAAGATACCATCGAAAGGGGATTGGCCGATGCTGTTATTTTATCAGGTTGGGCAACGGGTTTACCCCCCAATCTTGAAGATTTGGAACTGGCTCAACAGGCGGCTAAGGGTACTCCTGTATTAATCGGTAGTGGTGCAGACATAGATAATATTAGTGAATTGATGGGATTTGCCGATGGAGTGATTGTGGCAAGTTCGATTAAGAGAAAGGGTGATATAAATGAAACCATTGACCCTACTAGGGTATCTCAATTTGTGGAAGCGGCAGGGGAAGTTGTGGCAAAAAAGCCCGAAAAACAATGGACAATGGACAATTGAGAATGGACAATTGTTATCCTGCAACCTGAAACCTGACACCTGAAACCTGAAATTAAAAATAATTGCTAAAATTCAGATCTAAATAAAATATATAGAAAATATTATGATTCGTCGTCGTCGCAATGTACCGTGGATACAAAAACATTCACGTTTGATTATAGGTGCGATCGCCCTTGTGGGTCTTATATTAACCTCATACTTAACCATAACCTCCCTAAGTGGAGGAGAAGTTGTTTGCACAGGAGAAGAAGCGGGGGCTTGTGGTACTGTCTTAGATAGTGCCTACGCCTATCCCCTCGATCCTGCAGGGAAAACAGGCCCTCCCCTTAGTGTATTTGGTATGTTAGGCTATCTTACCATGGGTATTTTATCCCTAGCCCCCCTCGGAATTTCTTCAGAAAATCAGAAAAAATTAAGACAGAAATTAGAGGCTAATAGTTGGTTACTGATTCTCGCCCTTAGCTTTGCCATGGCCACCTTTAGCGGTTATTTAATGTATGTTCTCGCCTTTGAATTACAAACCGCTTGTTATTATTGTATTGGTTCGGCACTATTTTCCCTTAGTTTCCTTGTGATGACATTTTTAGGTCATGATTGGGATGATTTAGGTCAAATTTTATTCATCGGTGCTATTGTGGTTCTTGTCACCATTGTAGGGGCGATCGG
>NZ_JADEWC010000034.1 GCF_015207825.1 Cyanobacterium stanieri LEGE 03274 | reverse complement strand
GTATAGGAGATGGGGGGTATGGGAGATGAGGAGTAAGGGAGATGACTTTTAATGTTCAATTCTTAACTGTCCATTGTTAATTGTGCATTGTCAATTGTTTCCGTTGCGTAAAATATCGCTTGTCAAGGATAATAGATATATTAAGAGCAGTTGTAAAAATAATTATTATGAGTAAAGGAACACTATTCGATAAAGTTTGGGACTTGCACACCGTCGGCACACTACCATCAGGACAAACCCAATTATTTATCGGCTTACACTTAATCCATGAAGTAACTAGCCCCCAAGCCTTTGCAATGTTGAGAGAAAGGGGTTTGAAAGTATTATTCCCCGATCGCACCGTCGCCACAGTAGATCACATCGTACCCACCGAAAGCCAAGCCCGTCCCTTTGCTGATACCCTCGCCGAAGAAATGATCCAAGCCTTGGAAAACAACACCAAGGAAAACGGCATCAGATTTTATAACACCAACTCAGGAAATCAAGGCATCGTCCACGTTATCGCCCCCGAACAGGGTTTAACCCAACCCGGCATGACCATCGCCTGTGGTGATTCCCATACCTCCACCCATGGCGCCTTCGGTGCGATCGCCTTTGGCATTGGTACATCCCAAGTCAGAGACGTATTAGCATCCCAAACCCTTTCCCTCACCAAACTAAAAGTAAGAAAAATCGAAGTAAACGGCCCCCTCCCCCAAGGAGTTTACGCCAAAGATGTTATCCTCCACATCATCCGTAAACTAGGAGTTAACGGCGGTGTGGGCTACGCCTACGAATACGCAGGAACAACCTTCGAGCAGATGAGTATGGAAGAAAGAATGACCGTCTGTAATATGTCCATCGAAGGGGGCGCCCGTTGCGGTTATGTAAATCCAGATCAAACCACCTTCGACTACCTCAAAGATCGTGATTTCGCCCCTAAAGGAGAAGCATGGGATCAAGCCGTACAATGGTGGCAAAGTCTCCGTAGTGATGATGATGCCCAATATGATGATGTGGTCACCTTCAACGCCTCAGACATCGAACCCACCATCACATGGGGAATTACCCCCGGCCAAGGTATTGGTATTAACGAATCCATGCCCCACCTTGAAAGCCTATCGGAAAATGATAAAGAAATCGCCCTTCAAGCCTTTGAATATATGCAGCTCAAACCAGGGCAACCCATCAAAGGCACTCCCATCGATGTTTGTTTTATTGGTAGTTGCACCAACGGCAGATTAAGCGATCTAAGGGAAGCCGCCAAACTTGCCCAGGGGCATCATGTCGCCGAAAACGTCAAAGCCTTTGTCGTACCTGGATCTGAACGAGTAAAAAAAGCAGCTGAAGCCGAAGGATTAGACAAAATCTTTGTGGAAGCAGGTTTTGAATGGCGTGAGCCCGGTTGTTCTATGTGTTTAGCCATGAATCCAGACAAACTACAAGGGGATCAAATCAGTGCATCTTCTTCCAATCGTAACTTTAAAGGTCGTCAAGGTTCAGCCCAAGGTAGAACTTTGTTAATGAGCCCCGCCATGGTAGTTGCAGCTGCAGTCCATGGTAAGGTTGCCGATGTGAGAGAGTTATAAAAATTAGGGTGGGCATTGCCCACCAAAGTCAACTTTTGTCAAGGTTGATTTTTTCTAAAAATAAGCGATAATGGAAGTAGCTAAGTACTAAATTACTAACTCAAAACCATGAATAGTTGCGTTTTAACAGCCACCATTGTTCGTAGTCCTCAATTACGATATACCCAAGAAAGTCAACTAGCTATCAGTGAAATGATGGTAGAATTTGAGAGTATTTCACCCAATAACCCCCCATCAACCCTCAAGGTAATTGCTTGGGGAAATCTAGCCACAGACATTGAACAAAATTATAAGGAAGGCGACGAAGTAATATTATCTGGCCGTTTAAAGATGGATTTGGTGGAAAGACAGGGATATAAGGAAAAAATTGCTGAATTAACGGTTTCTCAAATTCAAAAAGTGGGTTCACAATCTCCCCGTAATAATGTCCCTAATTTTGGAAATGAAGATCATTATAATGATTCTGGTGCTACCCTTGAGGAAGATCACTCCATGGAAGATCTTCAAGAAAGTGATGGTGGCGATGATACAACTTTGGATCAAATTCCTTTTTAATTGTCCTCGGATTTGGTTGGATGTCTATGTCAGGATAAATTAGGCAATTAATGACTTGAGAAAACGAATTATCTTTAGAATAAATTCTTCTAAAGCGAGTATTAATGTATCTAACTTTTCGAGGATAATTTCTAAAAAATGTTTATCATAACCAATACTGATAACTTTAGCCTCGATTTCGCCTTCTGAGGGATGTTTCTCAACCTCAGTAAATTCTTTTTCCTGAACTATAGTAATGGTTTTATTTTCAGTATTATTCTTATTTTTAGATAATGATTGGTTTGTCAAATTATTTTTATTATCTGACACCTGTTTTGATATTTCTAAATCTTTTTCTAAGGACTTATCAATAACAATGGCAGATGGTGGATTGGTTTTTAATTGATTGTTAAAAAGAGGAGATTTTTTTTCTCCATACAAGTCTTCCCACGATAACCAAGGATCGCTAATTTGTCCATCAATTAAAAATAATTCTTCACTATTTTTAGAAAAGGTTAGGGGTTTATTTTCGTCTAATTTAACATTAAAAAAGTAATCGATCGCAGCCCATATTAATGCTTGAATGTTAAGGGGATTATCATCTTGGATAAGATTATCAACCTTAGTTTTAATTAGGGAAGCCTGACTTAAACCCTTGACCATTAATTTTTCTGTTTTAGCCTGTATTATGGGTAAAACTTCTTGGGTTTGGTGGGCTATATTTTCAATGGCTTTACTAATTTCCCTATTTTTGTGGATAATATTATGAGCATTTTTCTGGTTTCCTGGGGCGCTGTCAATTATTTTTTGTTCATAATTAGAATCATCTATGGTTTGATGATGTTCTTTTTTTGAACCAAAAAAGTATTTAATGGCGGATTCAATTAATATACGGAAATATTTTTTATCTTCTGCTTCTAAATCAGCGTTATAATGATCATTTTTGGGGTTAGTAATATTTTTATTTTTGCCCTCAAATATAATTAAAGTTCCTTTCTCTATCTTAAAAACAACTCTATCTATAAAGAGAATTATTTTATCAGAAATACTATTCTTAGCTTCATCTGTTAATTGCTCTGATAAATGCTGACTATTTTTAATAATCTCTGATTTTTTGCTTTTTTCTAAATTGTGATTAATCCTTTGTTGATATTTTTTTTGGTTAAAAGATTTGATTATATTAAAAGAGCCTTGAAGATATTTTTTTTCTCTCAATTCTCCTTTCAATAGGAACTTATTTTGTTTTTCATATTCAGTAACAATATCATTAATTATTATTTTTATTTTTTCCTGTTGACGAGGGGAAAAAAAAGTTTTGATTTGATTATTATTTTTGGCAATAATAATTTGTTGATTATTAATTAAACTAGCCATACCCTTGGCAGAGTTTTTTTTCAATTTAGGAATTTCAGAAATATTAATAATCTGCTCAGATACCTGATCTAAAATATAATCAGAGGATATTTTTTGAGTGCTTTGATTTAACTTTTGTTGTTCAACTTGAGAGCTTTTCTGTGTGAAAATATTCCCGAGTTTTTTAGTATTATTAAGCAAAAGATAAAAAGGATAAAGAATTGTAGCGATACCCGTATTAAAAGTTTGCGTAAATTGTCTTACTGATATGCCTAAAGATGAGTTAATTTTCAGATACTGACGATTAAAAAAATTAAGTAATCTACTTTTGTAGGGGGCGGATGATTCTTGGCTAGAAGACATGGCAAGTGTCCGTATTTTTATTGTGTTTGTAGGGATATTTTCCCTAGATTATCACTCTATTTTAGGTGTTATTTTGTGCTTAAAAACCTTAGATGATGAGCAATAAAAGTAACGAGTACGGAGGGAATCGAACCCCCGACACCCAGAACCGGAATCTGGTGCTCTATCCCCTGAGCTACGTACCCATGATACTTATTTAAGATACCATTTTTTGAATTTATTGACAAAGTTATTTTCGCCGATGAAAAAAACAGATAACCCACAAGAGTATAATTTGTATTGATAGTTAGTAATAAATGCTGGAATCAATGCAACTGAGTAGGGAAGAAATTAGTTATTATCAAGAGCAATTGGAAGGCTGTGAAATCGCCTTGAGGGCTTTAGCTATTATCGAAGATTGTGAAGGAGACTTGGAGGATTCGGCTACGGATATTGCCTTATCCATTGGGCAAACTCCTGATAGGGTAGATTGGCTTGAGGGATTAGTTAAAAGATGTCGAGTGGCTATCTGTGAGCAGGATTTGAGAGAGGATTTACAAGACAATTATATTGAACCTGCCGTACAATATTTATTAGAGCGAAAAATTTGCCCTCCTTTGTTGGTTACTCCTGTGGTTATTTATGCGGTTAAACAGGGAATTGATCGTTTTTGTGAACCTCTGACGTATCATTTATCCATGGAGAAATAGTTAGTCGGGTTAAAGGGCAATGGTGAGAATCTATTATTTTAAAGATTGAATTTTATCTATGAGTAAAACAAAATCGGTAGTTAGTCAGGGTACGAAGAAAGAAATTTTTAGTTTACAAATTGCCCCTGGCAGAATATTGAAGGGGGAAGATTGTTTAAAAAATGCTGGGGCGGAAATTGCCCGTTGGGGTAAACGCCCGATGGTGGTGGGTGGTGATAATACTTTGAAGATGGTTGATGGTTATTTGGAGGGATTTTTTAAGGAATATGGTTTAAAGCCTTGTTATGATAGTTATGCGCCTGACTGTTGTGAGACTTCTTTGGCTAGGTTGGAGAAGGGTTTAAAATCCCATGGGGCTGATTTTGTCATTGGTGTGGGCGGTGGTAAGGCTTTGGATATGGCTAAGTTATTGGCTTTTAAGGCTGGATTACCTGTGGTTACTATTCCTACTTCTGGGGCGACTTGTGCGGCTTGGAGTGCGTTGAGTAATATTTATTCTGAGGAGGGGGCTTTTTTGTATGATGTGAGTTTGAGAAGTTGCCCTGATTTGTTGATTTTAGATTATGGTTTAATTGCCTCTGCCCCTTCTCATACCCTTATTGCAGGGGTTGGAGATGCGATCGCCAAGTGGTACGAGGCTTCTATTAGTAGTGGTAATTCGAGCGCTACGTTAACCATTGCGGCGGTACAACAGGCTAGGGTATTAAGGGATATTTTATTTCAAAAGACAGAAAGTGCTGTTGCCCATCCTCTCAGGGAAGATTGGAAAGAGGTGGTAGATGCCACGGTATTACTTGCGGGGGTAAGCGGTGGTTTGGGGGGGGCAAATTGTCGCACGGTTGCCGCCCATGCGGTGCATAATGCGCTTACCCATTTATCAAGTAGTCATCATAATCTTCATGGGGCGAAGGTATCCTATGGTATTTTGGTGCAGCTCAGACTAGAGGAAATGTTAGATAATAATAAGTTAGCGGCTACTTCCAGACAACAGTTAATCAAGTTTTATAAAACCCTTGGGTTACCTTGTACCCTTGAGGATTTGGGCTTGGGTAAAATTACCCTTGAGGAATTACGCCGCTGCGCTCAAATTGCTTGTCAGCCAGAGTCTGATATTCATCGTCTGCCTTTTACGGTAAAACCTGAGTCATTGATGGCGGCTATGGTGTCAACTACTTTTGTTTAGGAATCAGGTGGTAGAGACGTACCATGGTACGTCTTTAGGGGGGATAATGTGTGATTATACCAAATCCGATTTAGCAAATATATCATCACTCCCCTTGCAATGAATTGTATCAAGTTCGGATAATTCTTTATAAATAGATTTTGTCTTCCCTGCCCCACCATGTAATGAATTACACTGCTAACAGTGGTTAGTTCAACTTATTGAACTAAGGTATATTTTGATTCAGGGATTTAATATTACTCTCCTAGCTAGGAGTTAAGCGCTAAATCAATTAATGTATCCACCAAATCGGCAAATTTTACCCCTGATGCTTCCCATAATTGAGGATACATACTGAGGGCGGTAAATCCAGGGAGGGTGTTGATTTCGTTGATTAACACTTCCCCTGTTTCTTCTACATAGAAAAAATCCACCCTTGATAATCCTTGACAATTGAGGGCATGGAATGCTTTTAGGGACATTTCTTGGATTTTGTTGACAATGTTTTGAGGAAGTTGGGCGGGGATGATTAATTGCGCCTTGCCGTCGGTGTATTTGGTTTCATAGTCATAAAAGTCAGCATCATAGCTAATTTCGCCCACCACGGAGGCTTTGGCTTGGCCATTGCCTAACACAGCGCACTCTACTTCTCTGGCTTTTACCCCTGCTTCAACGATGATACGGGTATCATATTGGGCGGCCATGTCGAGGGCTTCTTCTAGTTGTTGACGGGTGTTGGCTTTGGCAATGCCTACGGATGAGCCTAGGTTGGCTGGTTTTACAAAGCAGGGATAACCAAGGGTTTCATCAATATGATCGCACTTTTTCGGGAATACACAAGGGCCAGAAAAAACTTCATCTCTAGTAACGGCAATATAATCGACTTGGGGCAATTGGGCGATGGCAAAGGCATTTTTCATGGCAATCTTATCCATACCTAAGGCCGAGCCTAAAACACCGCTACCCACAAAGGGTGCATCCATTAGGGTTAATAATCCTTGTACGGTGCCATCTTCTCCATTGGGGCCATGGAGGATAGGAAACCATACTTGTATTTCTTGACACTGGCTCGGAAATTGCCATTTTGAGCCTTGGCATTGACTATCATCGGCGGTGCCTGATGCTAGGATTTGTGCGGATTTTTCAGGCTCTAACCATATTCCATGGGGGTTTATATAAAAGGGTATTACTTGATATTTTTCTTGATTTTCCCCTGTTTCAAGAGCCGTTGCGATCGCCCTTGCTGATTTAATAGAAACCTGATGTTCCCCGGAACGTCCACCAAATAAAAGTCCTATCTTTATTGCCGTCATTTTTATCTTTTTCTAATATAAATAATTAACTCTTGTTTTTTGAACCTCCCCTGCCTGAAGGGGAGGGGATTCCCATATAGACTCTTATCTAGGCTTTTGCCCCCGACAGAACGCCGTTACTGGGCTGTTTAATCACGGTAGTTCCTACCGCAATATTTCCTAAACCTCGATTTTTAATTACTTCTGCCGCCGCAACATCTCGATCTTCTTCATACCCACATTCAAAACACTTATGGATTCTAACATTCAGTGTTTTTTTGCCTGTGTGAGTACCGCAGTTGGGACACATTTGAGAAGTATAGTTTTTATCTACTTTCAGAAAGTAAGTATCTGTCTGAGAACAAACATATTCTAAAATACCAAAAAACTGTCCTAATCCCATATCTAAAGACTGTTTACTGAACAATCCCTTTGACCAAGAAATGAAATTAATATCCTCTACAAAGATCATCCCCACCCCATCACAAAGTTGGTGTGCTAACTTAAAATGATAGTCTTTACGGCTATTGGTGACTGTTTCGTGTAACAAAGATATTCGATGTTGTAGTTTTTTCCATTTATTTGACCCTTTAATTTTATTTCTTAATTTTCTTTGCAGTAATTTAATCTTGCGCAGAGTTTTGTCTAAAAAAGAAGGTCTGGGAAGGACTAAACCATCAGAGGTAGCAATCATACTTTTAATACCTACATCAATACCCACAGCATGACCATGGGGTATTGGTTGCACCACATCCACATCTAATTCAATCATTAAATTAGCATAGTAACCACTCGCTTTTTTAATGATTTGAACTTGTTTAATGACAAAGCCTTCAGGAAGGTTCCTAGATTTGATGATTTTCACCGATTTTAATAATGGCATTTTTAGGCGATTACCTTCTAACATTGGACTGCCTAACACATTAAAGGATTTCATTTTCTTTTTATATCTAGGAAAACCCAACCCTTTCGATTTCATGTCATTAAAAGCTCTGTCTAATTTTCTCAAAGTCTGTTGCATTGATTGGGCGTTGCCTGACTTTAGAAAAGCATTTGTCTTCTTAGCTTTTGTTAAAGATGCCGACTGTATATGGTAATTAGGATATTCAAAAGGTTCTACAATATATTCCCCATTTAAAGAACATCTATCTATAGGGCAACTACGGCTGTTGTACCACAACTTACGTTCATACAAGGCATGATTCCAAACCGATTTACAAACAGCGAGGTTGTCTTCAATGACCTTTATCTGTTTTTCTGTAGGTTTGAGCTTGTAGTTGAACGTTAGATTTAGCATCTCAAATATTGTTCTTTTACTTATGGTTACCCTAACACACTTTCTTACAATATACCAATTGTTTTTGTAAGAAGTATAAAGTCGTGCTAGAAACACGAGGTTTTAAACCCATTTTTTTTGATGACATAGACAAGAAAATATTAATTTACCGTAATTGTCCATTGTCCATTGTCAATTATTTAAGCACTGCGTAAGGCAACAATGGGATCTAATTTTGCGGCTTGTCTAGCAGGTACTACCCCAAAAAATAAACCTATCCCCCCTGAAACACCCACCGCAAGGGCGATCGCCACTGGAGAAGCCGTAGCGGGTAAAGGAGATAATAAAGCCACTAGGGTTAACCCTCCCACCCCAATGGCAGTGCCAACCACACCCCCCGCCGCCGAAATAATTACCGCTTCAATGAGGAATTGTAAGAGGATATTTTCTTCCGTTGCCCCAATGGCCTTGCGTAGCCCGATTTCCTGAGTCCTTTCGGTGACAGAAACGAGCATAATGTTCATTACCCCAATACCCCCCACCAATAGGGAAATGGCGGAGATAGCCCCCAACATGATTGTTAAGCCACCCGTTACCGTACCCACAATGCTTAAAACATCTTTTTGGGTTTCCACCACAAAATCATCTTCCCCGACAATTTTATGCCGTAGTCGCAACAAATTTTCAATTTGAAAACGGGCGGCTTCAATGCTATCGGCATCCCTTGCGGAAACGTTAATGACACTTACTTGAGTGCCAAACTGAGATGTACGCCCCACTAATTGATTAGCCATGGTAGTCAGAGGAATATAGACGGTTTCGTCCTGATTTGTCCCTAGAAACGAGCCTTTTTCCTCCATTATGCCAATGACCTCAAAATTGACGTTTCTTACTTTAATCGTCTCTCCGATGGCATTTTGGTTGGGAAAAAATTGACTAGCAATTTCAGGGCCAATGACAGCCACCCTTACACTGCGTTGCACTTCGGTATCATCAAAAAAGCGTCCTGTTTCTACCACGAAGCTACGCACGGGTAAAAAGTCGGGGGTTACCCCTGTGACTAAAACGTTATTATTTCTACTTCCTGCGGTGACAAGAAAACGACCATTTATCTGGGGAGATACATTTTCTACACTGGGGACTTGAGAGGCGATCGCCTCTGCATCGCTTAATACAAGGGTGTTAGGGGTTTCAAAGGTGGTGCGTCGGCTTTGGCGACTACCCGGAATCACAAATAAAACATTTGCCCCCAAGGACTCGAATTGTTCGGAAGCTAGTTGTTGCGCCCCTTGTCCGATGCCAATCATGCCAATCACCGAAGCATTACCGATGACGATACCAAGCATGGTTAGGCTACTACGCATTTTGTTTGCCATGAGGGTAGTAGTGGCCATTTTTACTGTGTCAATTAGTTTCATATTTTTATCATCTTTTTTTCATAATTTTATCAAAATATATTTTTTATTTTAGATGATTATTTTAAAAGTTGAATCTGCACAAAAAGGATTACAATATGAATGGTTATTTATTTTTATTCTTATTATTAATCGTGAATTTAGTTACTATTTTATTAACCTCTTTCGGTCTAGCAATGGATGCTTTTGCTGTGTCTGTATGTAGTGGCTTAACTATTAAAAAAGTTCAGATTAAAGATGCTTTATTAATAGCAACTTTTTTTGGCAGTTTTCAAATTTTAATGCCCATTATTGGCTGGTTTTTTGGTTTAATATTTCGTGATTTTCTTCCTAATTTTGATAATTGGATTGCTTTTATTTTATTAGCTTTTATCGGCATTAAAATGATTTTAGAAGGTATGGAGGATGATGAGGAAAAGTTGGACAAGAATCCTCGTAATCTTTATAATCTATTTGGCTTGGCCATCGCTACTAGCATTGATTCTTTAGCCGTGGGCTTAAGTTTTTCCTTGGTTGAATCGGGCATTGTTAATCTTTTAATTGCCGTGGGGGTTATTACTTTTTCCCTATCTTTTGCTGGGGTAATCCTGGGCGGTAAATTTGGTCATCTATTTGAAAAACAAGCGGAGATGATTGGTGGTATTATTCTTATTTTTCTCGGTTTAAGAATTTTATTACTATAAAGCCTTTATTTCTTGTTTTCATTAGTTATTAAAATATTTTTTATTAATAAATGTTAAAAAAAATCGCTTTTTTCTTGACTTTCTCTTTTTTATAAGAGAGAATAAGAGTAGGTTGTTAATAATGGGATTATAAGCAATTTTCAAAAAAGTAAATATACTTCCATTATGATATAAATATAACATGAAATGATGATTTCATCAAGAAAACAGACAAAATTTTAACTAGGGTGCAAATAAAGAATAAATAGTTTCCTTCCCTAGACTAACGTTGTTCAAAAAGTCAATTTCTCGGATACCTGTAGGGCTAGTAACGTTAACTTCAGTTAAATAACCACCAATAACATCAATACCCACAAAAGTTAAACCGTCAGCCATTAACCGAGGCGCTACAGCATGACAAATTTTTAAGTCTTCGGGGGTAATTTCCGTTTTGGCTACCCTACCACCAACGGCCATGTTACCTCGAAATTCCTTCCCAGTGGGAATGCGATTGACAGCCCCAAGGGGTTTACCATTGACAATAATAATTCTTTTATCCCCTTCTTTGGCGGCAGGGAGATATTGTTGCACCATGACGGGTTCTTGTCCTTGTTTTGTGCTAACTTCAATAAGGGAGTTAAAGTTGCGATCGCCCTTTTCTAAAAATAAGATACCTTCCCCTGCTTTACCTCCAAGGGGTTTGATGACTGCTTCCCCCTTAGCTTCGAGAAAGTCAGCAATAACGGATTTATTTTGAGAAACAATGGTATCGGGTATCACTGAAGTAAAATTGAGGGCATATATCTTTTCGTTGGCACAACGAATCCCTTGGGGAGAGTTAATTACTTTGGTTTTTTGGGGGTTAATAAGGTCTAATATGTAAGTAGCATAAAGATAAGGGATAGTTACAGGAGGATCTTTACGCATAAATACCCCATCAAATGTTTCTAGGGGTAAAAATTGTGAGGAATGAAGACTATACCAGTTATTTTCGGCTACCCAATGATTATCGACAAGTTTGACAGGTTGAAGGGTGAGGGGTTGTAAATGAGCGTATGCTTTTCCATCAACTATACTCAAGTCGGATATATAAGTAATCCAGATTTCATGACCAAGAATTTGCGCTGCTTCCATTATAGCAACACTACTATCATGGGTTGGGTCTAATTTGGAAATCGGATCGATGATGAATGCAAATTTCATGGGTGATGTTGATGGATGGTATTTAATGTTAGATTCTGGCGAGAAATAAAAAAATGATGGGGAGGACAAATAATCTTTTAATGATTAATTGATATTACTTTTTTGTTTAGGGATTGAATAAGTAATCTCAAAATTATTTACGCAAATTTTAACTATTTAATAAACTATCTAATTTTCCCGCTCTTTCTAAGGCATAAATATCATCACAACCCCCTATATGCTCGTCATTGATGAATATTTGAGGCACACTTGTTCTACCGTTTGCCCTAGCTGACATTTCTTCTTTTCCAGTGCGATCGCCATCTATACAATATTCAACAAAATCGACATTTTTTTGGTTTAATAATCCTTTTGCACGAATACAAAAAGGACAGGTACTCCAAGTATAAATTTCTACTTTTGCGCTCATAGGAATTAATATTTTTTACAACAGTGCCACTTAAGGCTTAATTGTACATCAGATTAGTCAATAAAAAATGAAGTTGTAGGATTAGATATAAAGATGAGTTATTTCAAACTCGGAAAGTTTGTTATGAATAGATTGTATCTTCCGAGTTGCCCCATTGTGTAAAAAATTACGGTTGTGAAGGTGTAAACAATTGACCATGGACAATAAATAGTCAAACTATTACTATCCTCATCACCTCCACTCCCCATCACCCTTACTCCTTATCACCCCATCTCCTTAATACCTGAAACTTCACTCTAATGTGTAAGTGATGAAACGGACTTGATATTAGGTGTTCAAGGAATAATAATCATCTATTATTTTTACCTTTTATATTCTTATATGCCCATGATCGCACGGGTTTTCTTAACATAAGTTAACGTGGAGAGAATATAACTTCTGAAAAGGCAGAAAATCCATAGAAAAAGAATAGTTGAACCTTTTGTAAGTAAAAACGAATCTAAACAGGTAAGGGGCTTCGTATTTATATATAACGATTGTCAAACTTTTCCCATGGTATTGGGATAATTCCTTGGAATTGAAAACCGATAATCACGATGTAATCATTCTGAAAGTAAAAAAGACAATGTTAAACAAAAATTATCGAATTTATCCTGCTACCCGCATCATATTAACTATCTTAATTATTATTGGTAGCATTTTCACTGGATGGCTGATAGGTGAAGATACTATTTCTCTATTTTTTGATAATATTGCTACCATTCAAAATAATCCTCCTTTATGGTTAGTAGTACCGAATTTTAAAGTAGATTATTTATTATATTTACCAGCTATTTTATCTATTGTCTTTACAATTATAGTAAATAGTGTATTTAAAAAACAAAATAAAATTAAACGTTTTATAACTGTTATTATTTTAACTTTTATGATGATACGTTATATTTTATGGCGTAGTTTATCTAGTTTAAATTTTGATGATAAAGTTACGGGAATATGTAGCATTTTATTATGGGGAATTGAACTATTTTTTGTTTTTAGTCCATTATTACAAAATTTAATGATGTTAGGGCTAAAATTTAGAAACAGGGAGGCAAATAGATTCCGTCAAATAGTTATGGATGGAAGTTATCAACCGACGGTTGATATTTTAATTCCTACCTATAACGAGCCTTATGATATTATTAAGAAAACCATTGTTTCTTGTCAGGGAATAAATTATCAAAGAAAAAAAGTATATTTATTGGATGATGGTGATAGGCAAGAAATTGCACAATTAGCCTATGAATTAGGGTGTAATTATATTACTCGGGCTGATAATTTTCATGCTAAAGCGGGAAATTTAAATAATGCTTTACAACATACTGATGGAGAATTGATTGCGGTTTTTGATGCTGATTTTATTCCTCAAGAAAGTTTTTTAATTCGCACGGTGGGTTTTTTCCAAAAACAAAAGTTAGCCCTACTACAAACTTATCAAAGTTTTTATTCTCCTGATCCTGTTACTCGTAATTTAGGTTTAGAAAATAGTTTTCCCCCTGATGTAGAAATTTTTTCCCGTCATTATCAGGTAGTCAGAGATAGTTGGCATAGTGCTTTATGTTATGGTAGTTCTTTTTTGGTAAGACGATCGCACCTTATGGAAATTGGTGGTTTTTGTCAAAATTCTTTAAGCGAAGATTATCATACAGGGGTTAAGTTATCGGCGCAGGGTTATGAAGTAGCCTATCTCAATGAGAGTTTAAGTGCGGGGTTATCGGCGGAAAATATTTTTGGGCATATTAGACAACGACAAAGGTGGGCAAGGGGCACTATTCAATCTTTATTTATTGCAGAAAATCCTTTAACCATTAGGGGATTAAATTTTTGGCAGAGGTTAGCCCATTTTGAGGGAATTATTCAATGGTTTACTAGCCCTTTAAGGATTGTTATTTTCTTTTTACCTTTACTATATACCGCTGGGATTATTCCCATTGAAGCGAGTTTATCGGAGATTGTTTATTTTGTTGTGCCTTATTATTGTTTGCAGGTTGGCACTTTTGCTTGGTTAAATTTTCGTAGTCGTTCGGCAATGATTTCGGAAGTTTATAATATTGTTACTACTTTTCCTGTGGCTTGGGAAGTAATTCAAACTTTGATTACTCCTTTTGGTTCTATTTTTAAGGTTACACCAAAGGGGACTAAGTGCGATCGTTATTATTTTAATTGGAGTTTGGCTTCTCCTTTATGTTTTGTGTTAGGGGTTAATGTGGTTAATTTAATTAGTATTATTGGCTTAATTCTGAGGGAGTCTTTGGGGGAGTTAAATTCGGCTGGGGGCATTGGTTTAATCCTTTTTTGGAATGTTTATAATTTGATGATTATTTCTTTATCTCTTTGGGCAATGTTAGATATACCAAAACCCAATAATTATGAATGGTTTAATATTTGCGAAGGGGTTAGGGTGGTAATTGATGAGCATATTTATCAAGGTATGATGACTAAAATTTGTGATGTAGGGGCGCTGGTGGAGTTGGATTACTTATCTTCTAATTTGGTTAATGGGAAACAAATTACAGGGGAGGTAAATCAAAATCAATTATCTATTAATTCTGAAAAGATGGAAATAATTGCCCAAAATTTATATCTTGAAGGGGAGGTAACGGAGATTAAAAAGACTAAAAATAGTTATCAATTTAAGGTTATATTGGAGACAACAAATATACACCGTTATCGTCAATTGATTGCTAGGATATATTGCCTAAATAATCATCCTTGGTTGGGTTTAAATACTGCTTCGGAATGGCAGACTATTTATTTACTATTTAAGTCTTTAATTATTACTCCTTGGCGATGGTTAAGTTATAGTTTTTATCAAAGAAAAAGTTTATCTAATCCTATTTCCTCTGATGTAACCAATGATGATAAGAAAGAAAGTCCATCGGTGATAAATTAACCTTTTCTAAACACATAAGAGCTCCCCTTAAATCAATCTTAGTTCGGCTAGAATCTATTTTTAATAAGGATATTTTACCTAACACTTAATCCTTGACTATTTGATGTTCATTTTAAAAGGAAGTATGGAGTAAATACGATTGGGTTTTTCAATAATATCTATTAATTCTAGTTCTGAATTAAGATTCCAAATAGTATTAGCTAGGGCAGCTTTATTTATTTTATTAGTGTTTAATTGACTATTTTCTAAAGCCGTTAATAATTCATTTTCCCAGTTTCTTCGTTGGGGAAATTCTTGAATTTTATATTGTTCATTTAATTCTAAAACAGTGTTAAGATATTCGATCGCACTGTCTAACCCACCAATTTCGTCCACTAAGCCAATTTCTTGGGCAATATTACCTAACCAGACTCTGCCTTGGGCAATTTCATCAACCTCTGGAATAGATAAATTACGGGATTGGGCTACTTTTTCAAGAAAAAGGTTATAAATTTGGTCAACATTGCTTTGATAAATCTCAATTTCTTGGTCTGTTTTAGCTTGAAAGGTGTTGTTTATATCCGCTAATTCGTTGGTTTTGATGACATCAGCATTAACACCCACACTATCAGCAATATCTTCGAGATTAAATAGTAAACCAAAGACACCTATAGAGCCTGTGATGGTGCTTTCGTTGGCAAATATCTTTTCTCCCGCCGTGGCTATCCAATAACCCCCAGAGGCGGCCACATCCCCCATAGAGATAACGATGGGCTTTTCTTGGGCGGTGAGTTCTAATTCTCTGGTAATGCGTTCAGATGCGATCGCACTTCCCCCAGGACTATTAATCCTGACGATAACCCCTTTTATATTATCATCATCTCTAATTTTTTCAATTTCTTGAGCCATGCGATCGCCCCCTACCTCTCCCACTCTACCCATACCATCAACGATATTACCGTCAATGTGAAGAATGGCAATGGTATCTTTGACATTTTGATTATTTGTATTATTAGTAATAGTTACATATTTTCTAATATCAATAGTCGGTAAAGATTCACTATTTTCATTATTAGAAATAACCTTTAAATTATCATTAACTTCATCAAGATAACTAAGCCCATCAATTAAAGCTAATTCTTCAGCTTCTTCAGCTTTCAAAAAACCAATATTATCAGCAATATTATTAATATTACTAGGAGTTAAAGAACGAGGATTACTAATTTCATCGGTGTATATATCCCATAAATTAGTTAACAACTCCTCTGTTTGTAAGCGACTTTCGGGGCTAAAATCGTTACGGGTAAAAGGTTCTACCGCAGACTTATATTGACCCACCCTAATTATTTGTACCCCAATGCCATATCTATCGAGGGCATCAGCAAAAAATAATTGACTAGAACTTAAACCATTCATCTCCAAAGAGCCTAAAGGATTTAGATAAACTTCATCGGCAATAGAGGTCAAAAAATAATCTTTTTCTCCCGCAGAAACATTATAAGAAATAATTTTTTTACCGCTATTTTTAAAATTTTCTAAAGCAGTTTTAATCTCCGATAAACTACCATATCCTGTGTTAATATTACCTCGACTTCCATCCAAAAATAAAGCCGTAATGCGTTCATCCTCCGCCGCCCGATTAATAGCCGTGGTGATTTGTCTGAGGGTTAAAACACTGGGGCTTTCTTCGCTTAATACCGTAGCTAAAGGGCGATCGCCCGTACTATCAGTAATTTGACTATTAAGGTTAAAAACTAATACCGATTGATTTTCCACTTGGGGGGTATTGCTACTCATCAATAAAGCCATGAAAAAGAAAAATAAACCCCCCGCACTGAGGGCAAAAAAGAAAAATAAACCGGCTAAACTACCGATAAAACTAGCGAATGTTTGTTGTAAAAATTTTTTCATGGTACTATTTCAATTTTATCCCGTTGTCTAAGGGCGAATCATTATATCTAATATAGGAGAATAATTGATAATTGAGAATGAATCATTAGAGCAAGAAACAAGAAATAATAATTATCCATGGTTTCCCCATAAGCAAAGAATGGACTAATAGCAACTATGGTAAGCTATTGTTTGATCGTAATTAGTATTTTTATAGTAAATTAATGACAGGTTTAGCTTTATTAAGCGTTTCAGATAAAACAGGTATTGTAGAGTTAGCGCAAACATTAGTTAACGAATTTGGCTTTGACATCGTCAGTAGTGGTGGTACAGCCAAAACCCTCCAATCCGCAGGAATAAAAGTAACTAAAGTAAGTGACTACACAGGCTCACCCGAAATTTTGGGCGGTAGGGTAAAAACCTTACATCCTCGTATCCATGGGGGTATCCTTGCCCGTGATACCGAAGAAGACTTAGCAGATTTAAAAGCCAACGACATTAGGGCTTTTGATGCGGTGGTGGTGAACTTATATCCCTTTGAACAAACCATTGCCGATCCTAATTGTACCTTAGCAGAGGCGATCGAAAAAATCGATATTGGTGGCCCTGCCATGGTGAGGGCGACGGCAAAAAATTATCACCATGTGGCGGTATTAACTAACCCTGCCATGTATAATCAATATATCGAAGAATTGAGAGCCCATGGCGGTAAAACTACCCTCGAATTTCGTCAAGCTCGTTCGGCGGAAGCCTTTGCCATGACAGCAAGTTATGATCAGGCCATTTGTCGTTATTTCGGTGAAGTTGCCCCAGATACCCAGGGTTATTATGGCATCGGTGGACAAAAAATTGCAACCCTACGTTATGGAGAAAACCCCCATCAACAGGCGAGTTGGTATCAAAGCGGTAATCAAAAAACTGGTTGGGCAGGGGCGCAGCAGTTACAGGGTAAGGAGTTAAGTTATAACAATTTGGTGGATTTAGAGGCTACTAGAAGAATAATAGCCGAATTTCCCGAAGATGAACCAGCGGCGGTAATTGTCAAACATACTAACCCCTGTGGGGTGGCTGTGGGTTCTAGTCTGATAGATGCTTATAATAAGGCTTATGAGGCGGATTCTGTCTCGGCTTTTGGGGGTATTGTCGCCCTAAATCGCCCCATTGATGCCCCTACGGCTACGGCTATGAGTAAGATTTTCTTAGAATGTATTGTTGCCCCTGATTGCACTGAGGAAGCAAAACAAATTTTAGCTAAAAAGCCTAATTTAAGGGTGTTGATTCTCTCG
The DNA here is from genome assembly GCF_015207825.1 of Cyanobacterium stanieri LEGE 03274. Taxonomy (NCBI): domain Bacteria; kingdom Bacillati; phylum Cyanobacteriota; class Cyanophyceae; order Chroococcales; family Geminocystaceae; genus Cyanobacterium; species Cyanobacterium stanieri. The sequence continues at coordinate 14,964 of NZ_JADEWC010000034.1, read as the reverse complement.
GATTTATATGCAGGTAGTCAGGATAATATAAAGGCGATCGCCGGGGGCTTTTTAGTGCAAGATAATGATATACAAATCGAAAGCCCTGCCCAATGGGAAGTTGTCACCGAGAAAAAACCCACCGAAGAGCAATTAAAAGAGTTATTCTTTGCTTGGAAGATTGTTAAACATGTAAAATCAAATGCGATCGCCATTAGCAAAAATCGTACTACCCTCGGTATCGGTGCAGGGCAAATGAATCGGGTAGGCTCGGTGAAAATCGCCCTAGAACAAGCAGGAAATCAAGCCCAAGGGGCTTATTTAGCTAGTGATGCCTTTTTCCCCTTTGATGATTCTGTCCGCACTGCGGCCGCTGCAGGTATCACAGCGATAATTCAACCAGGAGGCTCAATTAAAGATAAAGACTCCATTAAAGCAGCCGATGAGTTAGGTTTGGTGATGGTATTTACTGGGGTAAGGCATTTCTTACATTAATTGGTTTTTAGGTGTGGGATATTAGGTGTTAGGTCATGGTTATACTATACATATCCAAAGATAAAATTATGGGTGTCATCTGGTGAAAAGTAGTAATTATCGAATGTTAAGCCTAGTAGGGGAAGGGCAATTTGGTAAAGTGTATAGTGCCATTCATCGACAAACGGGGGAATTATTTGCCCTAAAACAGTTAGACGCCCAAAAGTTTTCCACAAAAAAGTTTTTACGAGAAACCAGAATTTTATTAAGTTTAGACCATGAAAATATTATCCGTTGTCAAGGTTTAGAGCATAGTAAAAAAAATCGTTTTTTGGTAACAGAATATTGTGATAGTGGTACTTTAAGAGATTTTATTGATAGTTCTATTGGATTAAATATAGAACAAAAACTAAAAATAATTGTCGATATTTTATCTGGTTTATCTTATGTCCATTTAAAAGGAATTATTCACCGAGATTTAAAGCCAGAAAATATTTTATTAACAGTTTCTCCTAATGGTTGGGTTGCCAAAATATCTGATTTTGGAGTGGCAAAAATTGAGATAGAAGATAAGGGGAATGATATTCATAGTTTAGGGGATACTGGTTCTCCTGCCTATATGGCCCCTGAGCAATTTTATGGTAAATATTCCTATAGTTCGGATATTTACGCTGTGGGGATTATTCTATATGAATTATTGACGGGAAAACGTCCTTTTTCTGGTAGCCCAAAGGAAATTATGATAGGGCATCTTAATTATTCTCCTGATATTCCTGAACATTTATCGCCTTTTTTGCAAGATATTTTAAAGACTGCTTTGGCAAAGTTGCCAAGTCATCGTTTTCGCACTGCTAAGGAAATGAAAGGGCAAGTTTTACGATTTTTATTGGGTTTAGATACAAAAATTGTGGATAGGAGTCCTTTTTTTGATGGTTTTTTAGAGGGGGAAAATGGTGCGTTTCAAGTTGATATTATTGATAGTTTAGATCATGTTTTTCCTTTGTTTGTGGTTAGTGAATCTTATTTTTATTTCGCCGTTGATAATAAGGTTGTTATTAAGCAATATCAGGTTATTAATAATCAGTTATCTATTTTTGCTACTAAGGTAAAATTTTTTGATGGTAATATCATCGATTTACAAATTATTAATGATGGTTGTTTTGTAGTCGTTAAAAATACTGATATTTATTGTTATTTTTTTAATGTTTTATCTGAAGATATAAGTCTTTTATATTCTTTTTCTGCTAATATTTTTATAAGTGCGATCGCCCCTAGTTGTCAATGGTTAACCTTAGGAATTAACGACAATCTAAATAAAAAATTTCAGTTAATCAAATTAGATGATTTAAGTTGTTTAATGCCTTCTATAGAAGACTTTTTCCCCAAAGAAATTATAATAATTGACCAAGGACATGGATTGGTAATATTTGAACAAAAAGAAGTTAATAAAAACTATACATTTTGGAAATTTTTTACCAGAAAAGGAGCTTGGTATAATCACTATTGTTTAAACTTACCCCTAGAAAATATTAAGATTAATCCTCAACATAAAAACTACTTTATAGCTAGAGAAAAATTTACTAATCATCTAATTATTATTAATCTTAAACCTTTTACCATCAAAAGAATACCTTTAAATTTTTACTCTCAATTTATTGTCGCTTTTGACAATTATTTTATCTGTGCAAGTTCTCAAGGAAAAATATTATGTTTAGATTTAAAAGGAAATCTAGTGAACAGTTTTGATTTACAAAAGACCATCATCAATATTAATAATTTAAAAAATAAAATGCTTATAATATTAGTTTTAGTAAATAATAAATGTCAGATAATTTCCTTACAAAATGTTATTCCATATGCTTCTATAAACTCTATTTAAAAACTTACTGATAAATTATCAATAATCTGAACTTAATTAATTAATTAAAAAATCTCTACTCATATATATATCATGGGTAAGTTAAGAAAATATCATTCTTTGATAACTAATCATAAAACTTAAAAATCATTAGCTAAAAATTATCAAAACTCACAGGAGAAATACAATCATTATTTTTATTAAAGGACAAATTTTGATACAGTAATAAATAAAACAATTCAATCAATAAAACATGAATATAAAACGATCGCTCTTAGCCATAATCACAGTAATATCATTATTAAGTGTATTTTTCGCCCTAGGACAAAGTTTAGCAGAACCGCAAGTACAATCACAACTAGAATTATATCAAACCAACCTCATTCTTAACGTTGCCGAATTAGAAACATCAGACAACGAAAACTTAAACCAAATTGCCCCTAGTTTAGTGGGAAATAATCCCTATCAAGTAGCAGAAAAACAATATGAAAAAGTATTAAATGCTATCACTAAACAAGAAGAAGAAAAAGAAAAAGAATTAATAACCTTATCAGAAACTCCCAGACAACAAATTAAACAAAGTTTAGATAAAAACCAAGAAATCATTGAACAGTTAACCATAAAAATAGGGTTAATTAACGCTACTCAAAATAATACAGAAAAAGCCTCAGAATATTGGCAACAAATATCTAATAATTCAGTGGCATCAACCCTAAATAACCTATGGCAATCAGAAGGTAACATTGAAGCAAATTCTGAAACTATCATTAATGAAAATTTAGAAGATTGGTTTAAATTAACAGCCCTCACCAAATATTATCAAAACCAGAATAATCAAGATAAACTATTAGAAATAAAATCACAACAACAAACCTTAGCAGAAAAAGCCACCATTAGATTAATTATCCTTAGTATCATCCCCTTTTTAGGAGGAGTTATTGGCACAGGTTTACTAATTTTTTTACTAATTCAATGGTTACTGAAAAAAGAATCATCCATTATTGCGGTTAATGGTAATTTATCATGGGAATTAAAATGGGATTGGGAAACCATTTTACAAGTATTAATCATTGGTTTTTTCTTCGTTTCTCAAATACTATTACCAATTTTGTTTAGTGCCAGTGGTTTTAATCCTGCGGGTTTAAGCATTAGAGGTAAGGCTTTATACGTGTTAGTTAGTTATTTCTTGATGGCAGGTAGTGGTTTATTGGTGTTGTATTTATCTGTCAAGCCCTTTTTTCCTCTGCCAGAAGGTTGGTTTAAATTGACTAATAAAAATTGGTTTTGGTGGGGTTTAGGGGGCTATTTAACCGCCATTCCCCTAGTGTTTTTAGTATCTTTCCTTAACCAACAAATTTGGCATGGGCAAGGGGGTAGTAATCCTTTATTGATGTTGGCGTTGGAATCCCAAGATAAAGTTGCCCTGTTGATTTTCTTTATCACTGCCTCCGTAGCCGCGCCCATTTTTGAAGAGATAGTTTTTCGTGGCTTTTTGTTACCTTCTTTAACTCGTTATATGCCAGTATGGGGGGCTATTATACTTAGTGGAGGTGTATTTGCGATCGCCCATCTTAGCTTATCAGAAATCTTACCCTTAGCCACCCTAGGAATTTTATTGGGGATAGTTTACACTCGCTCTCGCAGTTTATTATCTTCGATTATGGTACATAGTTTATGGAATAGTGGTACTCTATTTAGTTTATTTTTATTAGGCAGTAAAATCAATTAACTCCATTCACAAAAAATCGTTCACCATAACAATAAAAAATATTTGAGAATTTTTTTTAAGACCTAAAATGGTTATCTAAACAACCTTAAATCCCTCATCATGGGGGATTTTATTAATTAATTACAACTTTAGAGAAATAATACTAATTATTAAAAGTTTATAACAATATCTTGATAATGAGTAATAATAAAAATATTTTACAGAATCAAAAAAAATTACATTAATACAACAAACTTCTTACAATTTATAATTACCATAACCATGAATAACGAACCTTTTAATGAAGATGATAACCTAGAAAAACAGCAAGAACTTCGCCAAGAAGAAGAAGCCTACAAACTCCATAAAAGAGAAAGAGAATTAAAAGCACAAAAAAGGGCGACTACATTCCGTTGGATTGTCAACACTATTTATGTATTAGTAGGATTTTTACAAGTTTTACTATTTATTAGATTTATGCTGCGTCTTTTGGGTGCTAACCCTGAAAATCAATTTGCCCAATTCATATACAGCGTTTCTGATCCTTTTATCAGCCCTTTTGCTACCCTATTTATTAGCCCCGTATCCGATGAAACCATGAATCCTATCGGTGGGATGAATGTCTTTGATCTTAACGTCATTGTAGCGATTATTGTATATGCCCTGTTGGGATGGTTGGGGGTAACCATCGTCAGGTATTTGTACAAGCGCCCATAAACATTAAAAAAACCAAATCAGAATTATTCACAAGCAAACTGGAAACATTAGTGAAATATTATCTTTTTATATCAAGTTCGGGTAATTCGTTATAAATAGCAACCCACCGTGTAATGAATTACACGGCTAACTATAGTTCGTTCAATAAATTGAACTAAGACATTTATATTACTAACTTATAATACTAAATCCTATTTCAATAATATACTAATTAGGGTGGGGAACAGGGAACAGAAAAAAGATAATAATTATTTATTGTCAACTGTGGCAAGGTGGATGATAGTAAATCTTACAAATCGGACTTGGTATATTTTATCAAGTAAACTTGATGTGAAAACGAATCATCATCACTAAAAATAATAAATTAAAATTGACTCCTATTGACAAAATATTTTATAATCCATACCATAATTAACTTGTTATAAGTATGGATTTATTATCGTCAAAATTAATCGTTGATTGATGATAATTTTTTAAACTTTCACGGTGTCCAACACTAATATAAGTAATATTTTGTAACTTTAAATAGCTATATAAACTAGCTTCGTTGTTCACATCCAAGGCGCTAGTAGCTTCATCTAAAATGACGTATTTTGGTTTATTAATAAAAATACGAGCAAAAGCAACCCTTTGTTGTTCCCCTAAAGATAACACTTCGCCCCAGTCTTTTTCTACCTCAAAACCGCCAAATCTTTCTGCTAAATTAGATAAATTAACTAAGTTTAAAACCTCTTGTAATTCTTGATCATCGATGGATTTATTAACACTAGGATAGGTTAATTGTTCTCTAAGGGTACCAATAATCATGTAAGGGCGCTGGGGCAAAAATAGCATTTCCTCTAATTTTGGTCGATAAATTACCCCTGTGCCAGAATTCCATAAGCCCCCAATAGCCCTTAGAAGGGAACTTTTACCGCATCCACTACTACCCATAATCAATAAACCCTGTTGGGGTGGCAATTCTAGGGAAAGGTCATCAAAAAGAGTATTTTGATAATTGGGAGTTTGTAAAGTTAATTTATTGGTGGCAATTTTATTACTAATAACGGTGTCAATAGTCGGTTTATTTTGAGTAGAAATTGACTTTTTATCTTCTATTTTTAAAAACTCATAGAAACTCGATAAACGATTCACCCCCGCAGCAAAACTTGTCAGAGACTGAAAGCGACTAACAATAATATTTAAGGAGAAAAATACTCTTGCAAATGCACCTGTTGCCTCGCTAACTTTACCTACTTCTAAATCCCCTGATAAAACACTAGGAGCAACTATAACCGCTGGAATAACATAGGGTAAAAACTCAAATGTATTAACAAATAAACCTAAATATAATTCTTGCCAGATGATCAAAGAATTAAAGTTTTTATATACATCGTTAAATAAATTATTTAGATGATTTTCTTCTTGTCTTTCCCCCTGATAAAAAGCAATGGATTCGCTATTTTCTCTCACCCTTACTAAACCAAAACGAAAATTTGCTTCTTTTTGTAGTTGGGCAAAATTGAGGTTAACTAATTTCTTCCCAAATACCCCCGTTGTGATAATTGTACCTGCGATCGCATATACTAATAAAAAGATAACTAATCGTTGAGAAATAGACCACAAAACAGCACTAAAAGCAATTACCTGTAAAACTGATTGCACAATCACCAGTAAAAACAAAAGGGAATCTTGGGTAAAACCCCTTATATCCTCAGAAATACGTTGATCTGGGTTATCAATTTCCTTATATTTCGCACTCAACTGGTAAAATGAGCGATTAGCAAAGTATCGCCCCAAAAAATGCTCACTCAACCACTTTCGCCAATACAAACCAAGTTTACTTTGTACATAGGAAAACCCTGCAAAAAGGGGAACATAAATTACCAATACTGTCAAAAAAGATTGCACCGCACCCCAAAAAAGAGCCTCATCTTTTGCTGCTAAAGTAGATATTAATTCCCCTTGATTACGGTTTAATAATACACTTAATTGAGTGTAACCAATCAGTAATAATCCTAATAATATTAGGAGGGTAAAAGCTCCTTTTTTTTCTTCTCCTAACCAATATAATTTGGCAATATCCCAGAACTTTTTAAAGATATTAAAATTGACTTTTTTATTCATTTAATTTAAGGGTATTCTTTGAAATGGTTGCTTTCGATAACGGCGGTAAATATCAAAATCACCGGGTAAATCTGCATATTGTTTATTAAGTTCTTTTATTCGATTAAAATCTTCAGGTAAAAGAGAGATGTACTCATAAAGATTCTCTGCTAAATCATTTAAAAACTCATTTTGTGTACGATAATCAGTATTAATACCAAATCCGATTTAGAAAGTATATCATCACTCGCCTTGCAATGAATTACAAGGCTAACAGTTTATCCTTTAATAAATTGAACTAAGATATATTATAAGTTTCAGTTTGTTTATCTAGGCTAATTGATAGCATTTTTTTGACCCCCAAATTTCAAAATATTTGTTGATTATTTACTTACAAAATTTATGTTTATCTCACCTTAAAAATAATCGTAACTAGCCATGGGTTTTTCTGGGGCAAATGCTAACCAGAGGGGAAATTGTAGTAGTGAAAGATTTACTCTATCTTCGTTTTGATCCATAATTACTAAAGGTAAATCTCTCTCATCCATAATTCTATCTGCTTTTTGAGATAGTGCTTCGGCCGTTTCAAATAAGACAACTCCACGACTTGGGCCAAAATCTCCCCGAGAAATACCCAGACAGTCTTGTAATCCCCTACGCCATTCCCCTAGTTTTTCTGGGGTGTCGGATAAGATTAAGACCCGGAGGCGATCGCCATATAACTGTGATAATATCGATATGATAGCCGAGGCAATGAGAATATTTTGTAACCTTGATGTCATACCCTTTAATGCACCCCTACCCCCTTGAGTAAAAAACCAATTAGATACCCTTTCAGCGTGGATTGGTTCAAAAGTGCGTCGCAACTGCCAAGAAGGGCCATAATAATCTGGACGGGTGCGATATTGATCAATTAAACTACGAATAATCCTTGTTTCTTCTTGGAAACTTTTTTCCACAAATTGAGGATTAAGGTTATCAGTGGAATTACTTACTACGGGTTGAGGGTTATTATTCGTTTCCCACGAATCCATATTATTATTAGTGTTTAAGTCAAGTTGTTCCGCCGCAATGGCTAAATCTTGTAAACTACCCACAAGGTAATCTTTAAAACCCTGTACCCGAATAGCTAAATCTTGAGAAACACCCGAAAAAGTAGTCCTCATTTCCTTTTCTATTCTCTCTTTACGATGCTCTAATTTTTGCACCGCAATTTCTAAATTTTGCTTTTTCTCCTCCAAAACTTTTAAACTTTCTTGGACTAAAATACTAATATTTTTAGTAGTTTCTTGTTGTTCTTGAATCAGTTGATTTTTTTGCACTAAAAGACTTTGTATTTCATGGATTAGGGTTTCTTTTTGGCTGTGTAAATCTCCCGCATCTTCTTTATCAGTGAGGGTATCTTGTTCACTATTTGAAAGTTCTTCTTCTAAATTTTCTACCTCATCTTTATTTCCATCAATAATATCAAGACTTTTATTAACCTTTTCTGTTTCTGAAGATAAATTATCTTCTATTATTTCCTGCACTGTTTCTTGATTATCTTCTTCTGATAAAGTTTCAATTTCTGGGGTTGATTCTTCCGAGGATGGGGTTATTGATTCTTCATTATTGGATTTTTCTTGAATGATAGAAGGGGCAACAATTTCCTTTTCTTCTTCTTTGTCCTCTGGATTATCATCCATCATAGTTTCTAAATCTTCTTTTTCTTCAAAGTCATAATTTGGCTGATTTCCTGCTTCTGTGGATTGACTATCCCATAAATCATCGTCATTACCGAAAGTATCTTTTATGTCGTTATTTTGAAGGTTATTTTTATCTGTTTCTGACATGGTAAATAATTATATATATAAATTTGCTTAAAGTAATTAATTTTTGTTTTAGTTTAATTTAGATAAAGAATAGGTAATGATACTATAATAGTTTATCTATTAGATATTTATTTTGTAATTAAATCATTTTTTATCTTATCATTTAAAATATTATTAAGATCATTTTTTAAGTACCTTTAGGAAAACATTGTTCTAAGCAATCCCGTAAAGTTTTGGCATCGAAGATAATGGGTAAAAAATGAATACTTTTAACTTCTTTAAAATAAAATAATATGGGAATAGGTTGCCAATAAATTTCCCAGTTTTCCCATTCTGCATAGGGGAAGGTTCTAATCATTTTTTCTCCTCTATATACCTCTAAAGTATCTGGGGCAAATTTTAGTTTTATTTGGGTAGTTTGAATAGTTAAGAAGATACCAAATAAACCAACAACACCTCCTATTATGGGTTGAATAATTATCAAAGGAAAGGCACTGATAATGATAATAATGGGGATTCTAAAATTAGGGGTTAATTCGATGGTTTCAGATATTTTCGATGGAGTCTGATTAATATTCATATTTATTAATTTAAAAATTTCTTTCCTCAATTCTACCGAAATCAGTTAGTTAAGATAATCTGAGTGATAACATTTTCCGGTGTCGGCGGGGAATAGGGAACAGGGAACAGGCAATAGTGGCTATGTTTTTAATAATCAATTGTTTTTGCATATTGGATAATGTAATTAAACAATACTAAACCTGTAATATTAAGTTCGAGTAATCGGTGATGAAAAAGATCGTTTACGCCCTAATAAGCTTTCTTGATAAGGGGGGGGAGTTAGTTTTAAGTTTTCGTAAAGTTTAGGATATTATTTCTATAAATCATGGTGGGTAAAAGGTTTGGGATTTTGTCCGCTATAGGTGGCGGCGATGTCTCCGTTGCCTGTTAGTTTGTATTTATAGGTGACTAATCCTTCTAAACCGACGGGCCCTCGGGGGGGCATTTTTTGGGTGCTGATGCCTACTTCTGCCCCAAAACCGTAGCGGAAGCCGTCGGCAAAACGGGTTGAACAGTTGTGATATACTCCTGCGGCATCTACTTGGTTGAGGAAGGTATCGGCGTTGGTTTGGTTTTCGGTGATGATGCCATCGGTATGTTTTGAGCCATAGTTATTTACATGACCGATCGCCCCTGGTAAATCATCTACAATTTTGATAGATAGAATCAAATCACTGTATTCGGTGCGCCAATCTTCCTCGGTGGCACTTTCACAATCAATAATAGTTTGGGTGGTGGCATCTCCTTTTAGTTTAACCCCCTTGGTGCTTAAGACTTCGGCCACTAAAGGTAAAAATTTAGGGGCGATCGCACTGTGTACGAGTAAAGTTTCAATGGCATTACAAGCCGCAGGATATTGGGTTTTAGCATCCACAGTAACGGAAATCGCTTTGTCTAAATCGGCGGATTCATCGATAAACAGGTGACAAATACCGTCAGCATGACCTAAAACGGGGATTTTGGTGTTTTCCTGCACATAACGGACAAATTCATTAGAGCCACGGGGGATAATCAAATCCACATATTCATCGAGGGAAAGGAGAGTTTTTATTTCTTCTCGGGTGGTTAAAAGTTGCACTGCATCGGGATTAACCTCCGTCTGACTAAGTGCTTCGTGAATTATTTTTACTAAAGTGGTGCAAGTGTTGAGGGCTTCTTTACCCCCTTTCAAAATTACTCCATTGCCCGATTTGATCGCCAAACTGGTGATTTGAATCAGAGCATCGGGGCGCGCCTCAAAAATGACCCCCAACACCCCTAATGGGCAACTAACACGGCGTAGAATTAATCCTTGATCGAGTTCTCGGTGTAGGGTAAGGGTGCCGAGGGGATCTGCTAATTTTGCCACATCCCGCACCCCTGCGATCGCCCCTTTTAACTTATTTTCCCCTAACAGTAAACGGGCAGAGAGTGCCTTAGAAATTACCCCCTCAGAAGCACGACAATCGGCATCATTAGCATCAATAATCTCTTTTTGATGTTTTTCGAGGGCGTGTGCGATCGCCTCTAATGCTTGATTACGAGCCGTATCAGAAAGGATCGCTAATTGTTGAGCAGCCGTGCGAGTTTTTTGGGCAATTTCCTTCATAAAATCAACAATAAAAGTTTACAGTGTACAGTTAACAAGCAACAGTGTACAATTACAACTAAAAATAGACATTATATTAATTTTTAACTGTCAATTGTCAATTGTCAATTGCCTAACAATATGAGTGAAAGAAAAATCGTAACTGGTAAAGGAATCCCCCTCGTGGGAAATGATATTGATACCGATAGAATTATCCCCGCCCGTTTTTTGCGTTGTGTCACCTTTGATGGTTTGGGAGAACAAGCCTTCGCCGATGATAGGGCATCCAATCCAGAACATTCCTTCAATTTACCTCAATACCAAAATGCTAACATATTGGTGGTCAACGCTAACTTTGGTTGTGGTTCGAGTCGTGAACACGCACCTCAGGCGATCGCCCGTTGGGGTATAGATGCTATTATCGGAGAAAGTTTTGCTGAAATCTTTTTCGGTAACTGTCTTACCATGGGTGTACCCTGTGTTACCACCTCTTCAGCCAATATCAAAAGCATCCAAAACCTACTCAAAGAAAATCCCGATGTTAATATGACCTTAGACTTAGAAGATATGCAGGTCAAATGTGGTCGTTATAGTAGTAGTGTCAAAATGGACTCAGGCGCTAGAAGTATGTTAGTTTCTGGTAAATGGGATACCTGCGGTTTACTCACCAAAAATATTCCCCAAATCCAAGAAACCGCCACCAAACTCCCCTATGTGGCTTGGTAATAGCTAATAAATTGACAGTTGACAATGGACAATTGACAATTTTAGAGCAGGGAATGACTACTCTTGCAATAATAATATTTTGAACACTAACTTATTCAAATAATTCAATTGTATTTCATTCTGTAATTCAGCAATACCAAATTTTCTATAGCCCTCTTTGCTGTGAGAGTCTAATTTTAATGATATGGTCAAATACGATATTTAATTACTATTTTTATTGTTTTTATGAGTCAAGATAATTTAATTCCCGTAGTGGTTAACGGTGCGGCGGGGAAAATGGGTAAAGAAGTGATCAAGGCGATCGCCTCTAGTGATGATATGATGCTTGTCGGTGCAGTGGATCAAAATCCTGCGGTATTAGGGCAAGACGTGGGCGAAGTAGCCGGATGCGGTGCTTTAGAAGTCCCTATCATGAACGATTTAGAAGGAGTATTAGTCCTCGCCACCCAACACAAAATTCAAGGGGTAATGGTAGATTTTACCCACCCTGATAGCGTATATGAAAACGTACGCAGTGCGATCGCCTATGGAGTACGCCCCGTAGTGGGTACAACAGGATTAAGCCCCAAACAAATCAACGACCTAGCCGACTTTGCCGACAAATCAAGTACAGGAGTATTAATTATTCCCAACTTCTCCATTGGTATAGTATTAATGCAACAGGCCGCCATCCAAGCCGCCCAATATTTTGACCACGTGGAAATCATCGAACTCCACCACAACCAAAAAGCCGATGCCCCCAGTGGCACAGCCATCAAAACCGCCGAAATGCTCTCCGGGTTAGGGAAAACCTACAACCCCCAACAAGTAGAAGAAACCGAGCAGATAGAAGGTGCTAGGGGTAGTGTCTGCGGTGATAATATTCGTCTCCACAGTGTGCGTCTCCCAGGATTAATAGCCCACCAAGAAATCATTTTCGGTGCAGCAGGACAAATTTACACCCTAAGACATGATACCAGCGATCGCTCCTGTTATATGCCAGGGGTTTTGTTGTCTATCCGTAAAATCACCGAGCTAAAATCTTTAGTTTATGGCCTAGAAAAAATCATTTAATCAAGTGTTGCGTTTTAAGTGTTGGGTGTTAGATTATATGATCATGGTGGAAAAAAATATTAAACATTGGAATTAGGGCAGTGGAAAAGTATATGGAGAAGCTAAGGCAACTTAAAAGAAAAATTTTCCATCAAATTAAATGTACTTTAAACCCCTCCCTTAAATATGGTGGGCCATCAGGCATAGCCAAAAAATGGATAGACTATCAAACTTATCAGCAAAAAGGCGGTACTTGGATAGAAGTATATCCAGAACAAAAATACCCCCACAAAAGAGCCAAAACCCACAACTGGGGTAAAGATAAATTCAACTTTAGCAAAAACTTAAAATCACGAATTCCCCCCACAGGCGTGTTTAAAATTCCCCAAGGGCAAGTATTACATACCCAAGGCTACGTACTAACAAAAGACGATTATTTCATGATTGATACCTCCTATCATCGTCAAAGATTAGTCCATGCCAACTTACCCAAAGAAAAATACCCCGTTGAATATTTAGATGGCACTTGTTTATCATTAATGAGTAACGCCTCAGATACTTACTATCATTTTTTGTTAGATGCCATACCTCGACTACATCTATTTGAGAAAGCAGGATTTAATTTGAAAGATGTAGATTATATCTTTATGAATAAGCCCATCTCTACCAACGCTTGGTATATTTTTGAGCAAATGGGGCTTGATAAATCCAAATGTATTTGGGCGCAAAAAGAAAAAGGAATTCAAGCAAAAACACTCATCGCCACTACCCATCCTAGTTTAGATCGTCATCACCCCCATTGGATGGTTAACTTTATGCAAACAAGGGTTAATTTATCCCCCTGTAAACCCCATCGCCTATTATATATTCCCCGCAAAACAGGCACGAGGAAAATAGTTAATGATGAGCAAATTTATCAGATGTTAGCCCCCTTAGGATTTGAGTATTATTTACCTGAAAACGATATTAATCAACCTCAGACATTTCACGAAGCATCTATTATTATTACCCCCCATGGGGCTGCCCTAGCTAATCTCGTGTTTTGTCAACCCCAAACAAAAATCTTAGAATTTATCTCCACAGGGCATTTAAGGGAATATTTTTTTAGTCTTGCCCATGTAGCTAACCTAGAACATCATTATATTATCGGTGAAACCATTCCCCCCACAAAACCAAAGGGGAAAAGTTCTAAGAATGATTATTTTATCGAACCTCGTTACCTAGAAAAAGCCTTATCTTTTTTGATGCAATAAATCTCAAAAATGAATTAACCTAGGATTTGAAGTTATCAATACGGTTATGAGCGACATCAAAGTTTTTCCTAGCAAGAGTGCCTTAATTGCCTCAGCCCAAGAATTTATCATCGAAAAAATTCAAGATACCATTACTCAAAAAGGAATTTGCACCATTGCCCTTGCCGGGGGTAGCACTCCCAAACCCATTTACGAGGCGATCGCCCTTAAACAGTTACCATGGGATAAAATGCACATATTTTGGGGAGATGAACGTTATGTAGCACCCAACCACCCAGACAGTAATCAAAAAATGGCAAAAGAAGCATGGTTAAATAAAGTTGATATACCCCCAGAAAATATCCACCCCATGCCCACCACAGGCAACAACCCCCAAGAAGATGCCCTCAAACATGAGCAAGAAATAAGAAACTTTTTCCAATGCCCCCAAGGCTTTCCCGCCTTTGACATCATTCTACTAGGTATGGGAGATGATGGACATACCGCCTCCTTGTTTCCCCATACCCAAGCCCTCAAAAATAAAGAAAATCTCATCACCGTTGGCAATAAACAAGATAGCCTCAGACTAACCTTCAGCTCCCCTCTGATCAACTCATCCCAATGTGTTATCTTTCTGGTGTCAGGTAGCAATAAACAAAACGCCCTTAAGGAAGTATTCAGTAAAGATAGTAATCCCCATGAATATCCCAGTAAAATGATTCAACCCCAAGGAGAATTAATCTGGTTTCTTGACGATGATGCCCAGGGAGAATTAAAAATAAATCCCTAAAAGAGAATGCTTTTTTCAAAAATCATCGCTAAAATTACACATAAAATAAAATGAAACAAGGGAAGGAAGAAAGTGGCAAAATATCAATCTAAAAGTAAGGTAAATAAATTTCAGAGCAAATCTTCATCATCAAAAATTAAAAAAGATATTTCTGCCCCTTCCACCTCCTCCGTCACTCCATTCCCTAGTCAAAAGGTGATGACATATTCCCCCTCAAAATCTAAACCCCCCGAAAGTATGGTTAACGTCATCATTAACAATATTTTTCGCCTTGCCATCGTTGGTATTGGTTTAGGCACAATTTTTGGTAGTGTATTAGCCAATGTTGATTTAACAAAACCATTATTTCCCAAGGTTAACCTACCCTTTTTTAATAACCCCACCCCAGAAAATAACTCCTCAGCCGTTACCCCTGCCCCCAATG
>NZ_JADEWC010000033.1 GCF_015207825.1 Cyanobacterium stanieri LEGE 03274 | reverse complement strand
GACAACAACCCCTCAACTCCCCCCAAAAACCCATCGGGTAACGGTAACTCCTTCATGGCAGACATAGAACTAGACGACCTCGAATTAGACCGTTTCAGCGAATTTCACCTCCTCGCCCAAGAAATGATCGAATTAGTAGTCAGAATTAGGGAATCCACCTCAGACATTCAATTTTTAGTGGATGAAACCGATCAACTAGGCAAAAACATCAGAGACATCACCGATCAATTACAAGAGCAAATCAATAAATCTCGCATGGTGCCATTTGCTCAAAACGCCGATCGCCTCCCCCTACCCATCCGCAAAATCGCCCAAGGTTACGACAAACAAGTTCAACTAAAAGTAGAGGGTAGAGAAGTATTAATCGATAAAATGATCCTCGAACACCTATGGGATCCCCTCCTACAAATCGTTAAAAACTCCGTTACCCACGGCATCGAACAGCCAGAAGACCGAGTAGCCAACGGTAAAGAAGCCATGGGAACAATCACCGTACGTGCCTTTCTACAAGGTCCACAAACCGTTATATCAGTGTCCGATGATGGGGGAGGTATCGATGCTCACAAAGTCAAACAAAAAGCCATTCAAAAAAACCTCATTAGCCCCGAAGAAGCTAATAGCCTTAAAGATCAAGAAATCTACGATTTCCTTTTTAACGCAGGATTCACCACCAAAGAAAAAGCCGATAGCCACGCAGGGAGGGGCGTTGGGCTAGACATTGTCCGCAACAAATTAAATGAGATTAGAGGCTCTGTCAGCATTGATTCCATTCCTGGTAGGGGTACAACCTTTACCATGCGCTTACCTCTTACCCTCACCATCGGTAAAGCCCTTTGTTGCCTTAACAATAACGTTCGTATTGCCTTCCCCATTGATGGTATTGAAGATACCCAAACCATACTCCGTCAAGATATAAATAAAGACAAGGATGGTAACTCTTATATCAATTGGAATAATAGTCGTATTCCCCTACGTTCCCTCAACCAACTTCTACAATATAACCGTCAAATGAGCCGTAGTTTTATGTATAATTCGGCAAACAATGATGAAAATAGTGTCCCCATTATTATTTTGCGAGGGGGAAATGATATTTTAGCCGTAGAGGTGGATCAAATCTTACCAGAAGAAGAAATCGTTATCAAACAAATTTCTGGGCCTCTACCCAAGCCCAAGGGGATTTCAGGGGCAACGGTGCGCAGTGACGGTACAATTATGCCCGTTGCTGATGTCATTGAGTTAATTAAAATTGCTGAGGGTAGTTTGAGTAATCAGGTTAAGTCTCAAATGTTCCCCAGTGTGGCGGTGGAAAAACAAGCCATGTCAGAATCTCAGGTCAATATTACTCCTTTGGTGCTGATTGTGGACGACTCCATTACTGTGAGGGAAATGTTATCTATTACTTTTTCCAAGGAAGGTTATCGGGTTGAACAAGCAAGGGATGGGCAAGAGGCATGGCAGAAGTTGCGCTCTGGGTTACCTTGTAACTTGATTTTCTGTGATATTGAAATGCCGAGGATGAATGGTTTAGAGTTGTTACAGCATTTACAGGAGGATGAGGAGTTATCCCATATTCCTATGGCGATTTTATCTTCTCGGGGTTCTCAAAAACATCAAAAAATTGCGGCGGAATTGGGGGCTTGTGCTTATTTAATTAAGCCCTGTGTGGATAAAGAGTTAATTGATTCTGCCCAAAGAATGATGAATGGGGAGGTTTTATTGGAAGGTAGTACAAGAGTACCCACAGCGAGAATGACAGATATTCAGGCAGAGGACGATAAATCAACTTTTGGGGCTGCGAGGAGAAAAACAAGTTCTGCCCCCATGGTGTTGATTGTGGATGATTCTGTGGTGGTGAGGGAGATGTTATCTTTATCTTTCAAGAAGGCAGGTTATGAAGTGGAGGTGGCTAGGGATGGCCAAGATGCTTGGGAAAAACTTTCGGAGGGTTTACCCTGTGAGATAATTCTTTGTGATATTGAGATGCCGAGGATGAATGGTTTAGAGTTGTTGGCGAGAATGCAACAGGATGATGTTTTATCTCAATTACCTGTGGCTATGGTTACGTCTAGGGGCGCTGAAAAACATCGTAGCATTGCGGCGGATTTAGGTGCTAGGGCTTATTTTACTAAGCCTTATATTGAGGATGAATTGTTGGATGTGGCTAAGCGTTTAATTGATGGGGAGGTGTTTTTAACTTCGGCTACGGCTCAATCTTAAGTAACCTCAATTGGGGATAACATTTTCTGGGGTTGGCAGGGAATAAGCAACAGATAAAAAATAACTTATAATCAAGTTTAGTTTGGCAATAGGCAATGGGCAATAGGCAATGGTAATAATAGTTTTAATACTATACATTTACTGTAATCCAATAATGTTTCATACTCAAAATCAGCAATGCCGTAAATCCTACAAATCGGATTTGGTATCACACTGTAATTAAGCAACATCACATCTCTAACCTACACTTGTGCTATTCATAACCCGTTATCCCGAATTTAGGTTATGAGTAATGACGACGAAAGCGATAATCTAATTTATCTCGTTTTTTTTGATTACAATTAGCGCAAAGGGTTTGTAAATTACTAATGTCATTAGTTCCTCCTTTGGCAAGGGGTATTATATGATCAATGTTTAGGGTAGTTTCTTGGTTTTGTTTCCCACAACTTTGACAGCGATAATTATCCCTTTGATAAATATATTTCCTTACTTCTGAGGGAATGACAATCCGTGGGGTTTTCTTTTTTTTCATGGTAATAAATATCTTAAGGGAAAGGGCTTCCTAGTCGGGTAGGTTGTTGATACACTTTGATGAGGGTGTTTAAATCTCTTGGGGATATGGAAGGAATATTACGGGTTTGAGAATAATACATTATATCGTCTTGGTGGGGGCTATGTCCCCAAATTCCGAGGGCGTGTCCT
Organism: Cyanobacterium stanieri LEGE 03274; assembly: GCF_015207825.1. Classification (NCBI taxonomy): domain Bacteria; kingdom Bacillati; phylum Cyanobacteriota; class Cyanophyceae; order Chroococcales; family Geminocystaceae; genus Cyanobacterium; species Cyanobacterium stanieri. The sequence goes on along the minus strand of NZ_JADEWC010000033.1, from coordinate 31,330 downwards.
AGTTCATGGGTGATATTATTAACCCAGTAGTCAAAGGTTTGATTGGGGCTAACCTCAATTATCATTTGATGTTTTAGTTTAGCTGGTTGGGTTTCGGTGGCATAAAATTTGACAGTGGCGGTGGCTGAGGTAATTCTAGGTAAGTCGAAAAGCCCTGTTTCTGGATTAAATTTTCCCCTAATTCGGGGCGGTTGACGGCGGATGATAATATCTGCATTATCTTCTATGGCAATGATTTCTAGGGGTATGTAAGGTTGCCAAGATGCGATCGCACTTTCGGCCGCTTTTTGCCATTGTTGGTATCTTTCATAGGCTGATTCAGAAAGACTTTTGTCGGGGGGGTTAATGTAAACTTTAACGGGAAACTCAGACCAGATCAAATGTCCTACTAAATGAGGTTCTAGGTTATTGAAATAATCTTCATGGTTATCTAGGTTGAGGGTAGCTAGGGATGGTGGTAAAGGAAATGTGCGGGGGATGGGTAATCGATTGCTAATATCAGAAGCATTTATAAATCCTGAAGTTAAAAAAAGGGTAAAAATTGTTAGTAGTAAAATTTTAAAAAATAATTTACTTTTACTTCTTTTGTGTCTCATTAAATTAACCTTTTTTGTATTAAGTTGTATATTTATATCAAGTTAGGAAAATTCGTTATAAATAACCTGAGTTGGTGATGATATTTTTAAGTTAAGGTAGGGAATAGGGAATGGGCAACGGGCAATAGTAAGGTCAATATTTTCTACTATTTTTGGCTATTGTTTAACAATTTTAAAACCATTGTAAGGTTTTTATCGTCAAGCATAATACTAAACTAGACTAATAATAATTATCCCGAATTGAGGTTAAATTATGTAAACTTGATATACTTTTTGGTTTTAATTATTGATAAATCAGCAATTATTAATACTTTCTTCAAGGTACTTTTTCAAATTTTACACAGGGTTTACTAACAAGGGGAGTGGTAGAGGGTATTTTTCCTTGTTTAACGATCTGATAATTATTATAGGCGATCGCCTTTAGGGTGTTTAATAATTTTTCTCGCTCAGGAGTGCCTAATCCTGTAGTGGGGGAGGTGGTTAGGGAATTATGTCTTTTGCGTCTAAAATAGCCAAATTCAGGACTATTATAGATTTTAAGGTGAAAGTGCGATCGTAGCAAAAACTCCGTATCAGCACCATATAAAAGGGCATTGGCAAAACCATTTACCCGCAAAAAAGCCGAACGTTTAATTAAAGAAGTGGGGTGTAATAAAGGATGCCCTGGTTTTTCTTGTAATGCCTTATTTACATTTAAAGGATATACCACGGGGGTAAGAGTATGGTTAATGTCATCCACACGATATTCTTGAGTGCCTACCATATCTGCACCCATTTTATCCATTAATTCTATACTAACCCTGAGGCGATCGATCATAGACCAATCATCAGCATCCTGAAACATATAATAGTCATAATCACTATCATTAATAACTGATTGAATAATTTGATAAGGCCCTATTTTATGCTTACTTTTTAATAAAGTTACTTGAGGATAATTAGCACTAATATTTTTTGGCATTTTACTAGATTGATCATCTACTACTACTATATCGGTTAACTTAACACTTTGATTTATTAAACTAAATAAACAATAATCTAACCATTCATTACATTCATAATGGGGAACAATTGCTAATATATTTTTATGATAAACTATATTATTCTTATTTAATTTTGATTGTATTAAATCAGCCTGAAACAATGTTTTATGTTCAATTAAATAATTAAGTAATCGATAATTATTTTCTAAAATACTTCTATCTGTTTCTAATATTTTTTTTATCAAACTAACTTTCCCAACCCAACTTACATCATCTTTTGATAACTGTTGCGCCGTAAGATGAGGAAAATCATAATTTTGCACTGTCAACCATAATAAATCAATATTTTTATTGTCATACCATTGATGTTCAAGACAATAAATTAATTTATTTTTTAAAGCAGAATTAATCTCATAAGGATAGCAAAAAAGCCAATCACTATTAGCGCAATTATCCAATAAACTATTTAAATTATCTATATTACTAATTAAAGTACACTTCTCCCTATTTGTAATAACATAAAATAACATATATTTACTAATACTAAACTTTAAAATCAATGTATAACAACAGTAATTCTCAATTTAAATGATATTTAAACTGAATTAATCTGAATATAAGATATGTTTATTGATTAATTATAAAAAGTTTAAAAAATCTTTTGCTTAAAATTATATAAACCACTAACAGAATCAAAATTATCATTACTATTTGAAATATTGGCAGACATTAATAAACAGTTATATGTCTTTTCTCTCTCTCCTTGTTGCAAAAATAGTTTAGCAAAATAATTCATAAAAGGTACAAAAGCAATAACATCTGTTAAATTTTTTTTCCCTTTAGTTTTATTCTCCTTACTATTAATAATATCTAACCACAAATTATTATCTATAGATATATCAAAGAGAACAACTTGTATCAATAACTCTTTTAACTGCAAAATTGTTGAATTAGATAAGTAATTAAAAGTAAAATTAATCTCCCTTTTATCTAACAAAACCTTTTCCCTTTGCTTTAATTCTTGAGGTAAGTTTTTATTATAATCATTATCATGGTAACAGCCAAGAATTTTTGCCCAATGGGCTATGATAGAAGGTAAACAATCAACACCATAAAGGCTACAATAATCTAAATCAGAAATGAATAAAGGTAGTAAAGGATTTATTTTTTTTATTAACAAGGATTCCTTTTTCTTCCTAACCTGTTGAATTCCTAGGGAAACTAATTTTACAATTAACTGATAATCAAAACTATCTACAATTATCTTGAAATCTAAGTTATTTCTTGGTAATAGTTTGAGTAATTTATGGTGTTTTCTAAATAAACAAATAGCTAGTAAATCAAGGTATATTAACGATAAACGATTACTCTTTTTATATTTATAGAAAAGATTTTCTAACTCCTCAGACGGGATATTTCTTTTCTTAGATGAAATCATCAAGAGTAAGTATAATTTATCTAATTTTAATTGTTCATCAATGCAATAATGACTGTTATCTAATAATCGATAAGACTCATCCAAAATAACATTAGGGATATTATAATATATCCACCGATCGCCCTTAACAACATCGAGAAAAAATTGAGGATAATTAAAAACATCAAGGGGAATACAATCAGAAAAAAACTTATCCTGCATAGGAGGCATCGTCGCCTTATATAAATCCATAGGAGATACAAACTTTTGGATTAATAACGAAGAATCATCAGGAAATATTTTATTAATTTCTTGGGCAAAAAACCTGTCAATTTCTTTAGCATTAACTTGATTAAGATAACCCACTAACCTTGTATTATCCTTTGTGGAAATTGAGCGATAATAATCAACCCCCCTAATAGGATACAAAGATTGACTAACCCCAAACTTCTCACCATCTCGACCTAAAATAGTTACATTTACCCTACCATGAGGACAAGAGCCATTGTGTTCAGTGGTCACCAAATCACCGTTATAATACCTTATCATCGGCATCGTGTAACTATAAAAATCAGTTACCAATAATCGATTATCTTTTTCCTCAATCAAACATCGCCCCTCATCTATGTGAAGATTGCCACACACAGGGCAACTGAAACCATAAACACCGCATTCCTGACTACCATATTCTGTAATAATAGGGCAACCAAATATATCCATTAAAACTTGTTTTTGATGGTCAAATAAAGGCTCACCAGTACATATAATAGCTTGAACATTGGAAAAATCGATTCTATTTTGAGCAATTAACGCCACCTCACACAACCGACTAGGATAACCTCGTAAAACTAAAGGTTTTTTAGTGATAAAATTCAACCGTTGCAAAAAAGTATTATCAATACCCCCAATTAGGGCGTAATCTTGATGACGAAGGGGAAATAGACGACTATTGACATGGGCAATATCCACTTGTTCATCAATACCCCACCATGCTAAAAATTTATTTAAACTTGCCAATCTTTTGTCATTCCAAATTTTATCTCGAAAAAAAACAAAAGCCCCCCCAGTTGTACCACTGGTAGCCCCACGATAAACTATATTTTGGGTGGTAGCTAATAATTGATAAGGTGCGTTTCTGATGTCTTGTTTAGTGATGGGGGAAATATGATAAAAAGCTGACAATAATTCATCATTACTACAACTATCCAAAAACTCACTGGTTATAGCAATATTAGTTAATTTCTGACTATAAAAAGGTACATTTATGGCTATCTTTAAAAGTCTTCTTATTTTATCGATATAGTCTAACAAAATTAATGCCTTATTTCATAATTTAATATTTGCTAGAAATTATCATTTAAATGTTATCTTTTTGTGTATTTTTAAATGTATTTCTAGCTTTAATCGAGTTGTTGGGAAATAGATTTTTTGCCAAATTCAGTCCTTATTTGATAAGGGTTTCAGATACGCAGATATTTAATTGACAACAAGTCTAATATAATTAATTTATCATCGGTTAAATTCCCAGAAATTAATGATAAAATCTAAATCACTGATTCAATACTAAAACAGAATTACGATGATTTCCTATTTAATTTGTCTAAAATTTCCGTTTCCAAACTAGACCAAAGATGATTAGATAATTCATTTTCTGCTATGCTTAAAATGGTATTTTCAGGCATTAACGATAAAAATCTTGGTTTGCTACAAAACTGCCCGATATATTGAAGATAATCGACACTTACCCAACCATCCGAGCGAAAATTAGGGGCACTCGCCCAACCATACTCACTATAATATGGAGAATAGACATCCCTGACATAAGCCCATCGCCCAGAAAAATCAAATTTTGCTACATAAACTTGCCAACCGCTAGGAATTGAGCCCACAATGTCTCCCCCGGGGGTTGCCCTTAATCTTAAATCCCCTGTGGTGGTGGTGACTTGGTAATATTTTTGAGGATAATCATGTACAGAAAAAGTAGTGTCACCACTTCTGGTGGGAATTCTTTCGGGGCATCTTGAGGCAAATAAATTATGGGGAATAGACTGATTAGAGTTATTGTCAACTTCGGTTTTTTGCGCAGCTTGACTATTTTCAGCCACCATTAAAGATGCCATTAAGGCAAGGCTATATTTTATTTTTCGATCGCTCATTATCTTAGCCCATAAATTTTGTTATTCTAATAATTATAGATACAAAATCCCCATATAGAACAGGGCTAAATGTTTGTTATCTGCAAGAAAAATTACCTTTGAAGACAAAACCATTATTCTTAAACGGAGAGGGAGGGATTCGAACCCTCGGTGGAGCTATAAACCCCACAACTTCTTAGCAGGAAGCCGCTTTCAACCGCTCAGCCACCTCTCCAATTGCACTTAACAATTATAGCAGAAACTAGAGTTTAAATGCAACCATAATTTTGTTTATTTCAGGGCTAGGGGCGATCGCCCTTAAAACAAGGAAAATCAACCCCGTGGAGTGGAATTAACCCAACTCCTGTAAAGTAGCTTCTAGGGCAGCAATGGCCGTTAAAACATCACGATCAGACATAAATCCTAAATGCCCAATACGGAAAATTTTACCCTTAAGATGATCCTGTCCACCAGCCAGGGCAATATCATATTTCTTGCGCATAGTAGAGCGAATCGCCTCCGCATCATGGTTATCGGGAGCCACCGCAGTCACCGCATAACTAGCACAATCATCAGGGGCAAACAAAGGCAAACCAAGAGCTTTCACCTTATCCCTAGTCAACTGAGTTAACCTCTTATGACGAGCAAAAATATTTTCTAAACCCTCCTCCTTCATCATCTGTAAAGACGCTTGGAGAGCAAACATCAAATTAATGGGGGGAGTAAAAGGAGAGCTATTTTTGGCATTAGCTTTTTTGTAGGGAGCTAAATCCAAATAAAACTTAGGTAAAGTAGCAGATTCGTAAGCCTTCCATGCCTTATCACTCACCGCCACAAAACCCAACCCAGGGGGAATCATGTAGCCTTTTTGAGAACCAGAGGCAACCACATCCAAACCTAACTCATCAATCTTGAGATCCACCGCCCCAAGGCTCGTAACAGCATCCACAATGATTAACGCCTCCCCATGGGCTTTAACATGTTTGTTGATGGTTTCAAGGTCATTTAACACCCCCGTAGAGGTTTCAGAATGGGTAATAATAACAGCCTTAATCTTCTTCTCGGTGTCGGCTTCTAATTTCGCTCTAAAGGCTTCAGGATCTAAAGGTTGTCCCCATTCGGCACTAATTTCTTCTACTTCTAAACCGAACTTACGGCTCATTTTCGCCCAGCGATCGCCAAATTTTCCATTATTACCAACTAAAACAGAATCTCCAGCACTTAGGAAATTGATTATACCAGCTTCCATTGCCCCAGTACCTGAAACACAGAGGGTCAATACTTCGTTTTTGGTTTGGTGTAACCACTTTAAATTATCATTCAATTCTCCAATAATGGCACTAAAATCACCGCTACGGTGTCCGATAGGATGCGCCGCCATGGCTAGTAAGACTCTTTCGGGAACAGGAGTAGGCCCCGGAATCATCAACATTAATTTATCTTGCATATTCTTTCTATCTTTAACTTACGTTTAAGTTTAATCGAAAAGGTGTACGGTAAACAAATTTACTTTATTTCGGGAGGTGAGGAGATGAGGGAATGGGGGTGATAATCTTAGTTTAATTTATTGAACGATAAACTGTTAGCCTTGTAATTCATTGCAAGGCGGGTGATGATATGCTTTCTACATCGAATTTGATATTATCCTCAATCCTCTCATGGCAGTAAGATAATAAAACATTAAAATAGTTAATTTTAGTTTAATTTATTAAACGAACTACCGTTAGTCGTGTAATTCATCACACGGTGGGCGAAGATACAATCTATTTATAACGAATTTTTTGAACTTGATATTACAATCGTAAACTATTGCCCATTACCCACTTATATACAATCATCCTCACAAGGACAATGAGCAATGGGTTTATGGCGTAAAATAATCATAGTCATATCATCCACCTTAGAATGACCACTACCAACAAATTTTTGAATCTCCCCTAGAATGTGGTCAAGAATCCCTTGAGAGTTATCATAGTTTTCACAAGCGTATTGAAAAGCCTTAATCAAATTCTCCTCATCAAACCTTTGATTATTTTGATTAATAGCATCAGTTAAACCATCGGTATAGTATAAAACTGTATCATAAACCCCCAATTTGATGGCATCATCTTCGTAACTAGAATTAGGCTGTAATCCCACTAACATTCCCTCGGTGTCTAATTTTTTTACTTGGTTAGTGGAGGCATTCCAATATAAAGGAGGATTGTGGGCAGCGTTGGCATATCTGAGGGTGTGGGTGCGTGGATCATATTCGGAATAAAATAGAGTCACAAAGCGATGGGAGTTATCTAAATCTGCATACATAACTCGATTGAGGTGTTCTAATACCCTCGCAGGGGAATGACGGTTAAGCACCTCTGCCCTTAACATTCCCCTAGTCATGGTCATAATTAACCCCGCCGGGACACCTTTTCCCATGACATCACCGATAACGATGCTCCAGGATTGACAAGGGGAATCAGGTACTTGTTCGGTATCTTGATCCCATTGATCGTAATTGGCTGGTATAAAATCGTAATAGTCTCCCCCTACCCTATCGGCGGTTTCACATTTGGCCGCTAGTTCTAATCCTGTGATGGTGGGGCATTGACGGGGTAATAGTCTAACTTGAATTTCTGAAGCGATTTCTAATTCTCGATCTTGCCTTTCTTTAGACATTAATTTGACGGTCAATTCGTGATTGGCGATCGCCACGGCGGTTTGATCAGAGACTAACTGGGTGAGGGTTTTACGGCTTTGAGTCCAAGAAAACTCAGGCTCTGGACTAAAAACATATAATCTACCTTTTTCGACGTTTTTACTAACTACAGGACAACTATATATTTGTAAATAACCAGAAAAATGATTATGGATTTTTTCTTGAACATATACGGGAAAACAAATTAATTTCGGGTAGGATTTTTGATCCGATTGATGCTTAATTTCATAACTATTTACTTCCTGAATAACTTTCAAAAAATCTTCATTTATCTGTTGTCTAAGGAGGTTATTTTGACAATAAAATTGCTCTAATTCAACTTGATTATTTTCCTTGTATAAAATTAAAGCCCCCCCTTCGGCATCTGTTACCCTCGTTACCATGAGGGGAGTTAGTTCCAAAAACTGATTAAGATTATTGAAATTACGCAGGGCAAAGCTAAGGGAGGTTAATAAATTCTGAATCTTGTTTTGCTCTCTATGTAAATTAGAGATCATTTCTTTTAACGCTAAAACAGTGGTGTAGTTACCAGATTGATAATTCTGGCTAATGGTTTTGGGATCTAAGGAATTAGAGTTAAAGATAGACACAGAAGTATGGGGGTTAACGGTTGATAGTGAATATTAAGCTATTTTGGTTCAATTGACAATAAACTAAAGCTAGTTGAGAATTAAAGCTGAGATCAAATATTTTAAGGGAGAGTTTTGATTGTAACTGAAGGGGTTGAGGTAAGCAAAAAAGTATAGTTGAGGAATATCTAGTATAGTGCTTTTCTTTCTATTTAGGGATATTTTTTTTAAGGTAAACCAGATTGTATTTTGGAAATGTCATAATTAGATCATTTCGAGATTGACGACAAGTTTTTCTAATCCAGCTTTTTCTTTAGAAACTAAGTCAGTGGCAAAAAATCCTAGGATGTGACTTTGTTTGGGCTTACCTTTATTTACCCCCGTTGAACCCATGGCGATCGCAACGGCACATCTACCCTGCCAAATTTTAGTTTTTTGAGACCATTTTTTAACAATATTAGTAAAACTTGATCCCTCTTCTTCAATCTCTGCAATGACATGATTAATTCCTGCATGGGTTTTAATCATGGGGAGTTGAAACACTTCCCCAAAATAGGGATCTTCCCCTGAGGTAAAAAATAAATGCTCAATACCTTGTTGTTGTATTAACTCTTGAACTATTAATTTACCTTTAGGGCGGGTAGTCTGAATAATAATGACAGGGATAGAATCCTTTTTACCACCAAAAACAATTCCTTCTCGATCAACCCATACGGAGGGTTTATCCTCCAAAGAGTCAAGAATATTTTCCGACAAGGAAGCAAAGGAAACAATACAACCATCGGGGAATAATTCATTAGAAATAATTTCCCCATGCTCATCGTCCTCTAAGTCTTCCCTTAAATCTTCTTCTAGGGCTTCTAACTCCTCGGTTACTCCTGGCATGGTTTTGACCGTAACTTGATGGGGTTTATGGTTGCCCCAGGGCAGTTTGACGGAATATTTGTTGTGGAGGGTTTGGGTGGGATTTTTTTCTAGGGATGATTTATTTTTTTTGATAAATTTGCCAAAGGCTTCCATAGCAAGGTAAAGGGGATCTAATTCTTCCTTATCGACTAGGGGACGGATGCCTTCATAGGGATGGATACTGCCAAATATTACTTGGATGGGTACTTCATTTTCTAGGGCTGATAGGAGTAGTTGATGCCAAATTGCTTCTTCATCATCGTCATCAAATTCTGATTCTTCGTCTAGGGAAAAATTGACAAACCAGCAATCCTGTTGCAAAAATGCGCGTTCGATGTCTGCATCTTCCATGGTATCGTCTTGTATTTCCCTTGCCATGAGTCTAAATTTTTTCATGGATTCTAGGGAGCGATAGAAGATGACTCCAAATTCTTGTCCCATCATACCCATAACACAGGCGTATAATGATTCTACATTGTAGGCATCTATTTGTATTTCAATTAAGTTATATTCTGCCAATACCGCCCAGGGTGCTTGTTCCCAAATAAGGGCGATCGCCCTTTCCTCTAAAATATCTAATCGTTCAGGGGCAATATTACCGATGGTTTTAGGGGTAGCCGCTTGTAAATTACGCCACAATTCATCGAGAAGGGGCAACTCTCCCCGATAATCCACATCAATATCTAAACCCTGTAATGCACCTCTTAGGAAAAATTGTAATTCTCGATCCCTCACCACTACTTTATGAGGTCTTGCGGGTTGTGCAGGACTTTGAGGTTTTTCGATCGCCTTTAACAATGACCTAACCATGGCTTCTGGGCCAGTATCTCCCCGAACTACATCCATGGTACGTACAAAACCTTCTGAACCATCTACCCAGACAATACATTGACCTTTATCCTTAAGCTCTGGCTCGAGATTATCGAGCATTTCACCGATGGGAAAAATATCCCCTTCCCACACATGGGGAATTTGAGGAATTCTGGTAATACGATGTTTAGTGGTAATTGGTAAAGAGGACATAGATTTTCTATATTAGATAGAACAGGGTATGGCAAAAACCAAGACCTATGGAATATTTTAAACAAAAGCCATCCACAGGGGTTAGATTTTCAATTTTCCCTTAATTTGTCCATTGTACATTGTTAATTGGGCAATAACTAATCTTCTGAGTGGGGGATAAAATTTATATATTTTCTAAATCGAATTGAGCTAATCTCCCTCCTTTGAAATCTGAGAATTATGACCTTTCAACTACCATGGGGGAATTTTGACGAAGATGATTGATACCATATTCCAAACCCTCCGCCACGGCTTGATAAGAAGCATCAATAATGTTGGTGGATACTCCCACGGTAGTCCAACGTTGCTGTCCGTTGGTGGACTCTACCAATACCCTTGTTTTGGCGTTTGTCCCTGCGGTACTATTAAGGATTCTCACTTTGTAGTCGGTGAGATGAAAATTAGCGATTTGGGGATAAAATTTCACCAAGGCTTTACGTAGGGCGCAATCTAAGGCGCTTACTGGCCCATTTCCTTCGGCAACTTCCAATAATTCCTGTTCCCCTACCACTAACTTAATGGTGGCGAGGGCGTGGGTGTAGGGAATTTGCTCGGCAACGGTAATGTCGGAATGAACTTGAAAGCCTTTGATGGTAAATAATTGGTGTCTTTTTCCTAGGGCTTCTAACATGAGTAGTTCAAAACTGGCCTCGGCGGCTTCAAATTGATAGCCTTCATGTTCGAGGGTTTTGAGTTGTTGGAGAATTTCTCGGCATTTAGGATCACTTTTATCTAATGGGATGCCGAAGTTTTGGGCTTTGGAAAGAACGTTACTTAACCCTGATTGATCAGAGATTACGATGCGGCGCTCATTGCCGATGGCCTCAGGGACAATATGTTCGTAGGTGAGGGGATTTCTAGCCACCGCAGAAACATGGATACCCCCTTTATGGGCAAAGGCGGAACGACCGACGAAGGGGGCATGGTCATCGGGGGCGAGATTAACGATTTCGCTAATTAGGCGACTATTAGGGGTTAACTGGGTGAGTTGTGCGGGTTCTAAGCAATGATAATCTAGTTTTAATTGCAGGTTGGGAATGAGGGTGCATAGGTTAGCGTTACCGCATCTTTCTCCGTACCCGTTAATTGTTCCCTGCACCATGGTAGCACCTTCGAGCACAGAGGCGATCGCATTGGCCACCGCTGTACCGCTATCATTGTGGGTGTGGATGCCCAATTGTACCCCTTGGGGGTCATTTAAATCCAAATCTAGTTTTTCCACCACTTCTGCGACAATCTGGCTGATTTCGTGGGGTAAAGTACCGCCATTGGTATCACAAAATACTAACCATTGAGCGCCTGAGGCGATCGCCCCTTGGAGGGTAGCCAAAGCATAATCGGGATTATTTTTATAACCATCAAACCAATGTTCAGCATCATAAATCACCTGTCGCCCTTGGGATTTTAGAAAACTGATACTATCTTCAATCATGGCGATATTTTCATCTAAAGATGTCTTTAACCCCTCGGTAACGTGCAAATCCCAAGACTTTCCAAAAATAGTCACCCAATGGGTATTTGCCGCCAAAATAGCCTTTAACATCGGATCATCTTGCGCCCTTTGGTGGGGACGACGGGTAGAGCAGAAAGCCACAATCTGAGCTTGTTTGAGGGGTTCTTCTTTCAAACGCCAAAAAAACTGTACATCCTTCGGATTAGCCCCAGGCCACCCCCCCTCAATGAAAGGTATTCCCATCTCATCAAGTTTGCGCACAATTTGCAACTTATCATTAAGAGATAAAGAAATTCCCTCCCGTTGAGAACCATCTCTGAGGGTGGTATCATAGAGCCAAATTTTTTTCCGATTCATGGTAGCCGTTTTTACTGGTATCAATTTTTTTTCGAGCTATGGTTTCACCCTTCCATGGGGTAAAACTATCTAGCCATACTCTTATATTCTAGCTCAGACTATTTATCAATATTTGTCATTGATTCTTCAAAAGTATGGAAAAATAGATTAGAAAAGTGAGCAGGGGCTTTGATTTATTATGAAAAAATTAATTCTTGTACTAGGTGCGATCGCGCTTATTGCCATCATTAGTATCATCACCGTCAACCAGAAATTTAACAACTACCTCGCTAGGGGAGGAGTCAACCACAACCCAGAAGGTACAATTTTTATATCCCGTCAATCACCCCTCATGGTGTCACTATTGGTTAATCCCGAAAAACTAAGCGCCATCGGTGGAGTATTACCCCTCAACGGAGAACAAAAAAAGGTATTTCAAGCCGTTGAACAACTAAGAACAAAATTACTAAATAAAGTTCAGGTGGATGATGTACAAGAATTAAAAAACTGGTTAGGGGATGAAATCACCCTCGCCGTCACCTCCCTAGACTTAGACAAAAATCGAGATAATGGCGCTCAACCAGGTTACCTATTAGTAGTCAAAAACAAAGACTCCAACCTAGCAAGGGAATTTTTACAAAACTACTACGCCAAACAAGCGGTTTCCAGCGAAGCCAAATTAATTTTTGATAACTATCAGGGGGTAAATATCGTTTATCAAAAACCCCTAGGGGAAAATCCCAACATTCAAAGGGTAGCCGCCGCCGTCATTGCCGATTATGTCTTATTTGCCAATGATTTAAGTGTCTTACAAGAAGCCATCAATAACGCCCAAGCCATTAACCTCAACCTCGAACATTATCAACCCTATCAAAGCGCCCTTGCCACCATTACCAAACCAAAAGTAAGCCTAGCCTATATTAATATCCCCTCCACCTCCGCTTGGATTACTAACCAACCCCTCCCAGAAGAAGATTTAATCGAACAAACCCTCACCCTTTCTTTAGCTGTCAACCAACAGGGTTTAATCGCCTCTACTGCCCTTTCAGGGGTAGCAGGGGAAGAAAATCAACCCCCATCCCTCACCACTGCCCCCAGCGCCCTTAACTATATTCCTGCCAATAGTATTTTTGCCGCCAGTGGCATCAAATTGGATCAATTTTGGCAACAAATTAGCGATGGTTTAAAAAATAATAGCCCTCTGCAACAAATTGTTAATCAAAGCCTTAATCCTCTCCAAAAATCTAGCGGTTTAAACTTTGGTGAGGATATATTTCCTAAGGTGACGGGGGAATATGCCCTTTCCCTTTCTGTTGATGAAGTTACCAAAAATCTTAACTGGTTATTTGTGAATCAAACTGATAGTAACTCTTTGAGTGATACCCTCGATGATATTGCCCAAGATAGGGGATTAAGTGTCGGTGATTTACCCCTAGCAGATAACACCATTACCGCATGGACAAAATTGGTGACTACCTCTGAAAATAGTTTTGCCAAATTAGAAGCCCAAGTAAAAGGTGTTCATGCCCAAGTTATGCCCTATGAGATTATCACTAATTCGGTGGATGTTTTAGGGGATATTTTGGCTAATCCTGCTGAAAATTTATTACATAATTCTGAATTTCAATCTACTATTAAGGCATTACCATCAGAAAACGATGGTTATTTATATGTCCAGTGGCAAGATTTAGAACCTTATTTAAACCGTCAATTTCCCATTGTCAAAGTAATGGAGTTAGGCTTTAAGCCCTTGTTTGATAATTTACAATCCCTCACCATCACCAGTGAAGGTTCTAAAAATGGTGTTAAACAAGCGACTATTTTTCTTAATTTAGTTTCTGAATAATTCTATGAAAATTGACAGGTAAAAATTGACTATTAATCCTTAAAAGTAGCATTAATTTAAATAAAAAAGATGTTTTTAAATATTTTTTAAAATGATATTTTTGCTATTATCTAAAAGTGTAATTTTCAATTATTTATTTTAATTTATTATCGTGGAATCCATTAACATTGCTTTATTATTAAGATTTCTGACTCCCATATCAATTTTTGTTTTAATAGTCGCCGTCGGTTTAATTATAGAAAATAGATTTAAAAGTATAGTTAGAAACATAGAAACTAGACCAAAATTAGAACAATATAGTTTTGTTTTAAAATCCTTTAATGGTATTATTTTTATCTGGTCAATTGTAGGGGCGATCGCCCTTATATTACCAATGATTGATCTACCAAATTCCTTTAATATCTTGGTAGAAAAAACCTTAATAGTAGTAGCCCTAGGCGCCGCTACCATCCTTGTCTCCCGCCTAGCCGTTAGCATAATACAAGCCTATAGCGTCAAAAACGAAAGCACCGTCTCCCTCAGCTCCCTGTTTGAATACCTAACCAAAGTAATCATCTATAGCACAGGGTTTTTAATCATCATCCAATCGATTGGGGTAGAAATCACCGCCCTAATTACCGCCTTTGGGGTAGGTAGTTTATCCATTGGTTTAGCCTTTCAAAACACCCTTAGTAACTTGATTTCAGGAGTTAATATCATCCTTGCTCGAAAAATCAGAGTAGGAGATTATATCAGAATTAGACAAGGGGAAGAAGGTTATGTCATAGACGTAGAATTACGCTACACCGTAGTTAAAGACATATATAACAACATTACCGTTATTCCCAATAGTCAAGTTATCAACGGTAGTTTCAAAAACTATACCCTTGAAGATACCTCCATGTTACTACCCATCGAAATAGGTATTAGCTATGATAGTGACTTGGAAAAAGTAGAACAAATCACCCTAGAAACCGCTAAATATGTCATGGAAAATATCAAAGGAGGAAGAAAAGAATATGAACCTTTTATGAGGTATGAAAAATTCGATCCCTTTGCCATCAAATTTACCGTTTATCTAAAAATAAATGAATATTTTGATAGACTAATTATCACCCATGAATTTATTAAAAACCTTTATAAAAACTATCAGCAAGAAAAAATAAAAATTGCCTACCCCATAACCAATAACTTTCTAAGTCCAGATAATTTTATAGAAGAAAATAACATCCAACAAAAATAACTATTTATTAAATGTTAGGAGACGAGAAGTAAGGGTGATAATAGTTCAATTTATTGAACGATAAATTGTTAGCCTTGTAATTCATTGCAAGGGGAGTGATGATATATTCTCTAAATCAGATTTGATAATAGTTTTATTTATTGAACGATAAATTGTTAGCCTTGTAATTCATTGCAAGGGGAGTGATGATATATTCTCTAAATCAGATTTGATAATAGTTTTATTTATTGAACGATAAACTGTTACCCTTGTAATTTATTATACGGTGGGGCAATTGCGAAAATACAATGTATTTATAACGAATTAAGCTAACTTGATATTAAATTATCTCTTGCAATCACCTTAAAAAAATATATGATTCTAAACCAAATTTTTGCCTTTTTACCAGGCCCCATTGAAGACCCCGTAGCCATTTTTTTGGTTATGATGGCAGTATTATTAATCGCCCCCATCGTTTTTGAAAAAATAAAACTCCCCGGCATTGTTGGTTTAATTATTGCAGGGGTATTCATTGGAGAATATGGATTAGGTATCCTCGAAAGAGATAATACCATTGAACTATTTAGCACCGTTGGTTTATTATTTCTGATGTTCATGGCAGGGTTAGAAACTAGCCTTGATGACTTGAAACTAAACGGCAAAAAAGCCACCATTTTCGGGCTAGGAACTTTTTTAGTACCGATGATTATGGGTACGATAGCCTTTATGTTGTTAGATTATAGCCTTCTAGCATCTATCTTAGTTGCCTCTTGTTTTGCATCCCATACTCTCTTGGCGCTGCCCATTGCCATTAAACAGGGCATCATGCGCACCCCTGTGGTTACCATCGTCTTGGGAGGCACATTAATTGTTAATATCATTGCCCTTTTAGTTTTAGCAGTAATCGTCAAAGCAGATCAAGGGGAATTAACCCTAGGTTTTTGGTTATTTTTGATTCCGAGTTTAACTATTTATACCTTTGCGACTTTATTTGGTTTACCCATTTTAGGTAGATGGTTTTTTAAACAATTTGGCAGGGATGAGGGGGCGGAATTTACCTTTGTGATTGCCACTTTGTTTGTGGTTTCCTATGTTGCGAGATTAATTGAAATTGAACCTATTATCGGAGCATTTTTGGCGGGGATTGGTATTCGCCCTCTAATTCCTCAACTTAGCCCTTTGATGAATCGGATTCAGTTTATGGGTAATACTTTATTTGTGCCATTATTCTTGATTTCTGTGGGAATGTTGGTTAATCCCATGACTTTGATTGAAGAACCAAAATCTGTGGTAGTCTCTTTGGTGATGATTTTTGCTGGGGTAGTGGGTAAATTTATCCCGGCGTGGGTGATTGGTAAGTATTTTAAGTTTGCTGTACCTAGTATCATGGTTATGTTTGGGTTATCTGTTGCCCAAGCTGCTTCTACCCTTGCGGCGATTACCGTTGCCTATGATATTGAATTGGTGGATGAATTTACGGTTAATGGCACCATTGCCATGATTTTAGTTACCAGTATTATATCTCCTTGGGTTACCGAACGTTATGGAGGGCAGTTGAAACAAATTCAACAAAAGGCTTTAGATGGTGATAATACTTCGGGAGAGTCTTTTGAGGAGGAGGAAGAGGAAAAAGATAGGGCTTATCGAGTGTTAGTGCCTGTGGCGAATCCGAATACGGAGGATAATTTACTTAATTTAGCTTTGTTGTTGGTGAATGCTACGGAGGGGACTTTATTACCTTTAAATATTTTAGTGGATCAGGGAGAGGCGATTTCTGAGAATGCGAAGGAAAATCAAGGTAATTTGTTGGCTACGGCGGAAATGATTGCCCATGCTACGGCTACTCCTGTGGAAACCATTGCCCGTATTGATAGCTCTATTGATGAGGGTATCATTCATGTGGCACAAGAGCGCAATGCGAATTTGATTATTTGTGGTTGGAAGGGGTTTTCTACTTATCGGGAAAATTTATTCGGTAATATTATTGATAATTTGGTGAATTATTCCCCTGTGACGGTGTTGATTACTCGTTTTACTAAACCTATTAAAAATACTCAACGGGTGATTTTGGCGATCGCAGATAACCAATATAATATGGAGGGTTTTCCTGAGGTATTAACGATTACTAAGGCTTTATCATCTCAGTTACAAAGTGAGTTTTTTATTCTTCATGTATTATCGGGTAAGCCTAGCCCCATGGTGAATAAAAATTTAGCCGAATTACCTGTACAACAAATGCGGGGTAATTTTACTAAGAGAGTATTACAGGAGATGAAAAATGGTGATTTATTGGTTTTAGTTAATCCGATTGATAATCATCTCATTGGTAGATCTGCTTTGGGTACTGTACCACGGGCGATCGCCCGTAGCAATGAGCAAATATCCCTAATGATTGTCAATATAAGATAATTGTAAACTTTACTAATCGAATTCGCTATGGGTACAAATTAACAACACCAATAAAAATGAAAAAAATATTGCAAATTACAGATACTCATCTTGATGAAGAATTAACCACTCACGGCTATGACGTGTACGGAAAACTTTCATTAGTATTAAGAGAAACCATTGAAAAAGAAGATTTTGATCTGATTATTTTCTCTGGGGATATAACTGATAAAGGAAGCCTAAAAGCCTATCAATGGTTAGCTGAAAAAACAAAAAAATATCAAGATAAAATTATTTGGATGGCAGGAAACCATGACAACATAGCCCATATGGAAAAAGCCTTAAACTTTCCTTTTCGAGTTAAGTTAGAAAAAAATAAATTAAACTATCAATTAAACTTAAATGGTGTTAATATTTTGTGCCTAGATACCAGTGAAAAATCACTTTCATTACCTCAAATAAATTGGTTAATTGAGTCCACCAACGAAAATACTATTACTTTTATTCATCATCCGCCAATGATTTGTGGTTCAGGGTATATGGACAAAAATCACTCATTACAAAATCAAGAAATGCTAACAGAAAAACTGTTGACTAATCCAAATAAATTGTTTAGATTTTTCTGTGGTCATTACCATCAAGAAAGTTGTTTTTTACACAAAAATATACAGATGTTTTTAACTCCGTCAACTATGTTTCAAATTGACAAATATAAGCCTTATTTCCAAATTTCTAACAGTCAATCAGGCTATAGAATTATTGAAATATATCAAGATAAATCCATTAAAACCTATTGTAACTACATTCACATCAACTAACCTTAATGTAATTTTTAGCGTGACTTAAGTACAACCAAAAAAAGTGTTAATTAATTAAAAGTTGAATTTTTGATTCTCCCGTAGAAGGTGGGCAATAAGCAATGGTTATAACTCTAAATCCCTGAATCCAAATATACCTTAGTTCAATTCATTGAACGATAAATGATTAGCCGTGTAATTCATTACACGGTGGGTAATGGGAATAATTGACTATCGCCACATATCGCCTCGCAATGAATTACGAGGCTACGGGATTTATCGTTTAATAAATTAAACTCCATTTGATTTAAAGCGCGATCGCCCCTTATAATAACCTTATTATCCTAGTTCAATTCATTGAACGAAAACATAGTAGCCGTGGAATTTATTACACGGTGGGCGAAGATAGAATCTAGTTATAACGAATTATCCGAACTTGATATTATTCATTCCAAGGCGAGTGATGATATATCTTCTAAATTAGATGAGGTAATAGGTATAACTTTAAATCCCTGAATCCAAATATACCTTAGTTCAATTCATTGAACGATAAATGATTAGCCGTGTAATTTATTACACGGTGGGTAATGGGAATAATTGACTATCGCCACATATCGCCTCGCAATGAATTACGAGGCTACGGGATTTATCGTTTAATAAATTAAACTCCATTTGATTTAAAGCGCGATCGCCCCTTATAATAATCTTATTATCTTAGTTCAATTCATTGAACGATAAATGATTAGCCGTGGAATTTATTACACGGTGGGCGAAGATAGAATCTAGTTATAACGAATTATCCGAACTTGATATTATTCATTCCAAGGCGAGTGATGATATATCTTCTAAATTAGATGAGGTAATAGGTATAACTTTAAATCCCTGAATCCAAATATACCTTAGTTCAATTCATTGAACGATAAATGATTAGCCGTGTAATTCATTACACGGTGGGTAATGGGAATAATTGACTATCGCCACATATCGCCTCGCAATGAATTACGAGGCTACGGGATTTATCGTTTAATAAATTAAACTCCATTTGATTTAAAGCGCGATCGCCCCTTATAATAACCTTATTATCCTAGTTCAATTCATTGAACGAAAACACGGTGGGCGAAGATAGAATCTAGTTATAACAAATTTTCCGAACTTGATATTAACCCCTAACATTCATCTCCCCATGACAGATAATCATCAAGAAAACCTAGAAAAATTCATCCAATTTTGTCAACAACACATCACAGGGCAAGAAAGGAAAGAAGCCCAAATATTTCTTGATAGGTTTTTCCAAGCCTTTGGTTATAACGGCGCCCTAGAAGCAGGGGCAAAATATGAAGAAGCCATCAAAAAAGGTAGCAAAAAGAAAAATACAGGGTTTGCCGACTTGGTATGGAAACCCAAGCTATTGATTGAGATGAAAAAACGAGGGGAAGACTTAAATAAACATTATGCCCAAGCCTTTGAATATTGGTCAAGACTCGTACCCAATCGCCCTCGCTACGTCATTCTTTCCAACTTTGACGAGTTTTGGATATTTGACTTTGATTTACAACTTGATGAACCTGTAGATATAATTTCCCTAGAAGAATTACCCCAACGATATTCCGCCTTTAACTTCATGTTAAGGGGTGATGTGGAATCCATCTTCAAAAATAATCAAGTAGATGTCACCGAAAAAGCAGGAAGAAGACTAGGGGAATTATTCCAAATCTTACAAAAGCGCCTCAACCCTAGCCCCCCTGCCCCCAATTCTGGGGGAGATAATGAGAATTGCCCCCCTGCCCCCAATTTTGGGGGAGATAATGAGAATAAAACCCTGAAGATTCAACGGTTTATCTTACAATGCGTGTTGGCAATGTTTGCGGAGGATAGGGGTTTGTTACCCAATAACCTCTTTATCCGTTGTGTGGAGGAATGTATTAACGGCGCCAGTAGTTATGACGTGTTGGGGGGTTTATTCCGTGAGATGAATAATCGGGGGGTGACTCCTGCGGGAAAATATCAGGGGGTGGAATATTTTAATGGCGGTTTGTTTGCCACGGTGGAAGCTATTGAGTTGACTAAGCCTGAATTAGAAATTTTGGCTACCGTTGCCCGTCAAGATTGGAGTAAGGTGCGCCCTGCTATTTTTGGGAATATCTTTGAAGGCACAGTTAACGCGAAGGAAAGGCATAGTTATGGAATGCACTACACCTCGGAGGCGGATATTATGAAAATTGTACGCCCTACCATCAGCAAGTATTGGGAAGATTTGATCGATAATACTAACACCATCAAGGATTTAAGCAATTTACAGCTTCAGTTACAATCTTACAAAATTTTAGACCCTGCCTGTGGTAGTGGTAATTTTCTTTATGTGGCATATCAGGAGTTAAAGAGAATTGAGCAGTTATTGTTAGACAAAATTCGGGCAAAGAGTAAGAAACAAAATGTTCAACAAAATCTAGGTTTTGTTACGCCCAATCAGTTTTATGGCATGGATGTTAATCCTTTTGCGGTGGAGTTGGCTAAGGTTACTCTGATGATTGCGCGAAAAGTGGCTATTGATAAGTTGGGTTTGACTGAACCTGCGTTACCCTTAGATAGTTTGGATCAAAATATTCTCTGCACTGATGCTTTATTTTCTCCTTGGGTAAAGGCTGATACTATCATCGGTAATCCTCCTTTTTTGGGTGGGAAACACATGAGATTAAATTTAACTGATGACTATGTAGAAAAAATATTTAGTAAGTTTAAAGATGTCAAGGATTCAGTAGATTTTTGTTGTTATTGGTTTAGAATTGCCCATGATAATTTAGGGGAAAATGGTAGGGCTGGATTAGTGGCAACTAATTCTATTTCTCAGGGTAAAAGTCGTAGGGCTTCTTTGGATTATATCTTACAAAATAAAGGAATTATTCATGAGGCTATTTCCACTCAAGAATGGTCTGGAGAAGCAGCGGTTCATGTTAGTATTGTAAACTGGTCAAAGTCTATTCCTAACAATTATTTTTTAGATAATAAACAGGTTAAACAGATTAATTCTTCTCTCACTTCTTTAACGGATGTTTCTCAGGCTAAAAAGTTAAAAATTAATAAAAATATTTGTTTTCAAGGGGTTTCACCAGTAGGAATGGGTTTTATTATTACCGAAAAACAAGCCCAAGAATTTATTAAAGCAGATAGTAACAATAAAAAAGTAATTAAGCTCTTTTCAATGGGAGATAATTTAGCTAGTAATCCTCATGGTATTCCAAACAGATGGATTATTGATTTTGCTAATTTAGATGTTGAATCAGCTTCTGATTATAAATTACCTTTTCAATATGTTAAGGATAGTGTCAAGCCAGAAAGAGATAAAAACAGAATGAAAATGAGAAGACTAAACTGGTGGAAAATGGGGGTAAATGCTCTAACAATGAGAAAATCAATAGATAATTTATCTTTTTGTTTTGCTGTACCTAGAGTTTCAAAATGGGCAATATTTATCCCTTTCAATACAGAATGGTTAGCAGGTGATTTAAACTGTGTAATTGCTTCTGATGACTTTTATATTTTAGGGGTTTTAACTTCAAAAATACATCGTCTATGGGTAAAGGCTCAAAGCTCAACTTTAAAAGGAGACACAAGATATACTAATACAAGTTGTTTTGAAACATTCCCTTTTCCCTCACCCCCAGCCCCTCTCCCCAAGGGGGAGGGAAGCAAAATCGAAAAAAAAGTCTCTTTTGTTAAGGGGAATTCAGGGGGATCAAAAACAGATTTAGAAGGCTCAAAAATCTTGCAACAAATCAGAGATAAAATGACAGAATTACACGAATATAGAACTGAACAAATGGAGAAAAAACAATGGGGAATTACTCAGTTATATAATGCCTTTTTTGATGAGCCTAGCAGTAAATTATATAAGTTACATCAACAGTTAGATGATTTGGTAATGAAAGCCTATGGTTTTGATGAGGATGGGGATATTTTAGAGCAGTTATTGGAGTTGAATGGTAAGATGGCGGAAAATTGATTCACAGTAGGAATACAAAACACCTTAAATTTTTTCATCTGATTTAGAAAAGAGTTGTGGCGAATAGGTTTTTTGCCAAATTTTGTCCTTATTTGATCAGGGTTTCAGATACGCAAAGATTTAATTCACAACAAGTCTAAGATATATCGTCACCCTCCTTGCAATGAATTATATCAAGTTCGGAAAATTCGTTATCAATAGATTAGTATCTTCGCCCACCCTGTAATGAATAATATCAAGTTTGGATAATTCGTTTATAAATAGATTGTACTTTCGTAGTTGCCCCACCGTGTAATGAATTACACGGCTAATGGTAGTTCGTTCAATAAATTGAACTAAAGTATATTATGAAAACAGAATTTAGTATTAATTGTAAAGTGCGATCGAAAGAAGAAAAAAAGTGTCACAATTAGCAAAAATAACCAAAACTGTTACAGTAGATAAAACCCTTTCTTATTAAGACTTACGCCCTATTTTTAGCAAAAATGAATCAGAGTAACTGTGACAGTATCCACAAACGAAAAAAACTTCTAGACGAGTTGGGGAAACTCCCTGAAGCCATAGTAGAAAACCAAGAATGGTTATATATGTTGGAAGAGGATACTCGCCATTCGTTATCTATTGAAGGATATTTTGCCACAGAGGAAGAATTAAAAGCCGTATTACAGGGTAAAAAAACTCAACCAGAAATATTAAATTATTACCGTACATCCCAATTTGTTTATGATTTAGGTTTACAATATCATCGAGAAGAATCAGTCTTTTTAGACTTAGCTTTAATTCGTACTATTCATAGTCAATTATTGAGAGGAATCGATCAATATAGTTATTATTGTGGCAAATTTAGAGTAAATGCTATTACGATTCATGGAGCAAAAGTAAAGCCCCCAGAATTTGAGATTGAAAGTTATGTAAAAATCTTTTGTAAATATACTAAAAGTTGTTTAAAAACTTATCCTATCTTAGAAGCCTTGTCTCGGATTCATACACTATTTGAAAGTATCCATCCTTTCCAAGATGGTAATGGCAGGGTGGGTAGAATTTTATTAAATTATTTAGCCATTTCCCAAGGTTATCCTCCTATTGTTATTAAGGGTGTAGAATTATCCCAAAGAAATCAATATTATCAAGCCTTAGAATCAGCAGATATAGGTTTTCATCAAAAATTTTCTAGTCCTAATTTATCTGATATTAAAACACAGATAGATATAGGAGATTTTAACTTATTAAAAGAGTTATTATATTTAGGATTAAAACCAAGATTGGAACATATGATTATCTCTGCTTTAGAATCAAAAGAATCACTGTTACCATTAAAAGATTTAGCGATACATTTTCAGGTAAAAGAAACTACTTTGCGTCAGTGGATAAAAAGGGATAAGTTAATCGCCATAAAAAAACATAATAAACTTTATAGTCACCCTAAACTATATTTAGATTACACCTGAGAAAGTGGAAGAAAAAATAAAAATATTAACAACCGATCGCACTTAATTTGTATATTATAAAATAGGTGTTAGGCTAAAGAGTAGCGAGAAAAAGATAATAATCAGATAACGCCCCATGACTACAGTTACCGCAACAAACCCCAATAGTTTAACCATTGAAAAAGAAGAAAATACCCTTAACACAGCCACAGGAATATATGTAACCGTCCATGGGCATTTTTACCAACCGCCCAGAGAAAACCCTTATTTAAATACCATTGAGCGTCAACCCAGCGCCCAACCGTTTCACAATTGGAATGAGAGAATTTTTCATGAATGCTATCGTAATAATGTATATGCCCGTATCTACAACGATCAAGGGCAAATCATGGGCATCGTCAATAACTTTGAATATTTGAGCTTCAACATCGGTGCAACGTTGATGTCGTGGTTAGAAAAATATGATCAAGAAATTTATCAAAAAATCATCGAAGCTGATAGGGCTAGTTGTGAGCGTCTTAATGGTCATGGAAATGCGATCGCCCAAGTATATAATCATATTATCCTGCCCCTAGCCAACGAAAGAGATAAATATACCCAGGTGCGCTGGGGAATCACCGACTTTTATCAACGTTTTGGCCGTCATCCCGAAGGAATGTGGTTGGCCGAAACCGCCGTTGATTATCCCACCCTAGGAGTATTAATCGATGAGGGCATAAAATTTATTATCCTAGCCCCTAGTCAAGCCAAAAAATGTCGCCCCATGAATGCTGATGATACCACAGGGGAATGGTTAGAAGTGGGAGGAGGACAAATCGATCCTACCCGGCCCTATCGATGCTATGTTAAAGGACATGGTCACATTGATATATTCTTCTACGATGGCCCCATTTCAGGGGATATGGGCTTTGGTGATGTGCTATCTAGTAGTCATAACTTTTATTCCCGTCTCAAGTTAGCGATAAGGGGAGATGAGCGCAAATCCCAGTTAATCTCCGTTGCCACCGATGGAGAAACCTTTGGACACCACAAAAGAGATACGGAAAGATGTATCGCCTATGCCTTTACCAAGGAATTTCCCCAACAGGGATGGAATGTTACCAACTATGCCCATTATCTTAGCCTAGTAGAA
Source organism: Cyanobacterium stanieri LEGE 03274 (assembly GCF_015207825.1). Lineage (NCBI taxonomy): Bacteria > Bacillati > Cyanobacteriota > Cyanophyceae > Chroococcales > Geminocystaceae > Cyanobacterium > Cyanobacterium stanieri. The sequence continues at coordinate 6,384 of NZ_JADEWC010000033.1, read as the reverse complement.
CCCACTTGGGAAGTAGAACTTAAATCCGTTACCGCTTGGAGTTGCTCCCATGGGGTGGATAGATGGCAGGATGATTGTGGCTGTGGGGGTGGTGGTGGTTTTCACCAAAAATGGCGCCGCCCTTTGCGTGATAGTCTCAACTGGTTACGGGATGAGTTGACGAAGGTATATGAAGAAGTTGCCCCCAATTATTTCGCTGATGTTTGGAAGGCAAGGGATGAATATGTTACGGTTATTTTGGATCGTGGTTTGGAAAATGTAGAAAGGTTTTTGGCAAAACATAGCCCCCAATCTTTGCCCCCTTCTGAGCAGGTGGACGCTTTACGGTTATTGGAGATGCAACGCCATTCTTTACTCATGTTTACCAGTTGCGGATGGTTTTTTGAAGAAATTTCTCGCCCTGAGGGTACGCAAATATTACGTTATGCTTCAAGGGCGATCGAGTTGGCAGGGGAAATTTCGGGCATTCAGTTAGAAAAAGAGTTCATTAAACGTCTTAAAAAAGCGCCTAGTAATGTGGAGAGTTTCGGTAATGGCGCTCAGGTATATTTACAGTCGGTGATTCCTAATCAAATTACCCTCAAACAGGTAGCGGCGCATTATGCCATTAGTTCTTTATATACTAATTATTCTACGGATGAAATCATCTATTGCTATGATGCCCATCAATTGGATTATCAAAAACAGCAAATTGGTTCGTTGACTTTGGCGGTGGGGCAGGTTAAGTTAACTTCTCAGATTACTTGGGAAAGTACCCATTATGTTTTTGGGGTGATTCATCTGGGGGGTTGGGATTTCCATTGTTGTATTCAACCTTTTACCAGTCGTTTGGCTTATAGTCAGATTAAGTCTCAGTTATTTTCTGCGCTTAAGGATATAAGTGTGGTGGAGGTAATTTTGTTGATGAGTGATTTGTTTGGTAATCAGTCTTTTGATTTACAACAGATTTTTGGGGAGGAAAGGTTGATTATCCGTGATAGGTTAATGGAAACTACCAAAAAACACCTCGATCAACTCTATACGCAGGTATATCGGGATAATTATAGTATCCTGTTGGCTTATTATCGGGATGATGTGCCTGTGCCTCAAGAATTGCAGGTAGCCGCACAGGTGGCGATTTCCTATCGTTGTACTCAAGTAATTCAGGAGTTAGCGACTAAATGCCCTGTTTCTTGTAATGTGGAGGGTTATTTGATGGAGTTAGAGGCGATCGCCCTTGAGGCAGATCATTTAAACTGTAAGTTAGAAGTACCAGAAGCCAAGGAAACTTTGGAGAAATTGATGGGGGATTTTCTTTCTCAAATTTTGGATGGCACTTCTATTCAAACCATTGAACAGGATATTGATAGTATTAAGAGTATTATTGATGTGGGTGAACTGTTAAAAATCGATCTGTGTTTAAATCAGGTACAAGAACAGTTATACTTCTTTGTTCATCAAAAGTCCATTGAGAGTATCATCGAACAAGAAACATTAATCCCTAATAGTCCTAAGTTGCGATCGCTCTTTAAGTTAGGGGAATATTTGTCGGTGTATTGTGGTAGATAGGTTTTAGCAATTTTAGACCCTGTGGAGAAATTATTTCTTGAATAACATCTAGTTCGGATAATTCGTTATAACTAGATTCTATCTTCGCCCACCGTGTAATAAATTCCACGGCTAATAATTTATCGTTCAATAAATTGAACTAATGGATATTGCTAATTTGTAAGTGATCAAGCGGACTTGATATAACAAGGGGTTTTAACCCCTTGCCTTACTTAGCAGTAATGCCAAATCCTTCTTGGGTAATTAATATACCTATGGGTTAACTTAGAATAGGGATAATTAGCTTATCAATCTACAACTATCAACCTTGAAAAACTGTTCCCCGTTCCCCACCCTAATTAGTATATTATTAGAACGGGATTTAGTATAATTTCTAAAAAGGCCATTGCCAATTGCGTATTTCCTCCTTATCAATACCGTGGGTATGCGCATAGTTAAGATTATCGATAATCTCATTTTTCATCAATTCTTTAAGGTATCCTGCCCTAGAGCCTAATTTTGGCACACGGTCAATGACATCAATAACTAAATTGAAACGATCAATTTGGTTCTTAATTGCTAACTCTAAAGGAGTGTTAATATTACCTTCTTCCTTATAACCCCTCACATGGAGACGGTGGGCGTTAGGATGACGATAAGCGAGTTTATGAATTAACCAAGGATAACCATGAAAATTAAAAATAATCGGTTTATCTTCGGTAAACAAAGTCACAAAATCTCGGTGAGATAAACCATGGGGATGTTCGGTTTCATCTTGCAATTTGAAGATGTCCACCACATTAACAAATCGTACTTTTAAATCGGGACATTCTTCCCTTAAAATAGCCGTAGCAGCGAGGGCTTCCATGGTAGGTACATCGCCACAGGATGCCATAATAACATCAGGTTCGTTGGCTCTGCCTTTTTCGTGGTCATTTCCTGCCCAATCCCAAATCCCAATGCCTTTAGTGCAATGTTTGATGGCATCTTCGATGGTTAAATACTGGAGGTGACTTTGCTTATCAGCCACAATGACGTTAACATAATCCTTACTGCGTAAGCAATGGTCGATGACGCTTAATAAACAGTTAGCATCGGGGGGAAAATATACCCTAGTAACTTCGGCGCTTTTGTTGGTGACGAGATCGACAAAACCTGGATCTTGGTGAGAAAAGCCGTTGTGGTCTTGTCTCCAGACAGTGGAAGATAGTAAAATGTTAAGGGAGGATACGGGCGATCGCCACGGCACATGATTTTTACATATATCCAACCATTTAGCGTGTTGGTTAAACATGGAATCGATGACATGGGCAAAGGCTTCGTAAGTATGGAATAAACCATGGCGCCCCGTCAATAAATAGGCTTCTAACCATCCCTCTAAGGTATGTTCGCTCAACATCTCCATGACTCTACCATCGGGGGAAAGCTCTCCGCCGTCCTCATCTTCGGGCAAATAATCCGCCATCCATACCTTTTTGGAGGCTTCATAAATGGGGTGCAGACGATTAGAGGCGGTTTCATCCGGGCCAAATACTCGGAAACTGGTCATATTACGAGCCATCACATCCCTTAAAAAGATTCCCATGGCCTTGGTATTCTCAAACCTAATTTTACCAGGTTCGGTCACAGGGATAGCATATTCAGGATCTTTAAAATCGGGCAAGTCAAGATCTTTTCTGAGTAAACCACCGTTAGCGATGGGGTTAGCGCTCATGCGGCGATCGCCCTTAGGAGCTAATGCTTGTAATTCGGGAATTAAAGTACCATTTTCATCAAATAATTCCTCTGGTTTATAACCCTTCATCCACTCCTCTAATAAGCGTAAATGTTCAGTGTTACTGTGCATATTACCCATGGGAACTTGGTGCGATCGCCAAAAATTCTCCACCTTATGACCATCAACATTTTTAGGGCCAGTCCACCCCTTAGGAGAGCGAAAAACAATCATCGGCCAACGAGGACGTTTAGCAACCCCAGTGCGTCTTGCTTCTGACTGAATTTCCCTAATTTTATTAACACACTCCTCAAGGGTTTGCGCCATCTTCTGATGCATAATTTCAGGGTCATCCCCTTCCACAAAATAAGGCTCATAACCATAACCCACAAATAAAGCGCTTAATTCCTCATGGGAAATGCGAGATAAAATAGTGGGGTTAGCAATCTTATAACCATTGAGATGCAAAATCGGCAACACTGCCCCATCACGGATGGGATTAATAAACTTATTAGAGTGCCAAGAAGTGGCCAAAGGCCCTGTTTCCGACTCACCATCCCCCACCATCACCACGGAAATAAGATCAGGGTTATCTAATACCGAACCATAGGCATGGGATACACTATAACCCAACTCCCCCCCCTCATGAATCGAACCAGGGGTTTCAGGAGTTACATGGCTACCAATGTGGCCAGGGAAAGAAAATTGTTTAAAAAACTTGCGCATTCCTTCCTCATCCATACTTTTATCGGGATAAATCTCGGAATAAGTTCCCTCTAAATACACAGGAGCAAGAATCCCGGGCGCACCATGCCCCGGGCCTGCCAAATAAATCATATTTAGGTCATACTTATTTATAAGGCGATTGAGATGCACATATACAAAGCTCAATCCTGGGCTAGAACCCCAATGACCTAATAATCTATACTTAATATCTTCTGGTTTTAGATGTTCTTTTAAAAGAGGATTGGAGCGTAAATAAATCATGCCTACCGCCAGATAATTACAGGCGCGCCAATAAGCATCAATTTTCCTCAATTCTTCTGAGTTTAAAACTAAGGAGCTTTGATTGTTTTCTGTGGGAGTTTGAACCATAGTTGAAATATACCTTCAGTATTTGTACTCAGTCTAGCACCTGAATTTTAAGCCTTCAACTTTTTTTCCTTTTTTTAACTATTACTTAACCTTGGGATTTTTTTGTTAAAAAAATAACAATAATTTTATAATTTATCTATTTTTTAAGGTGCGCTGAATGGTTTTGACTATATTAACTTCTGTCTAGGATTTGTCAGTATCGGGTATAGGGAGTGGGGGTGATGGTAGCTTATACTAAATCCTTGAATCAAAATATATCTTAGTTCAATTTATTGAACTATAAACTGTTAGCCTTATAATTTATTGCAAGGGGAGTGATGATATATTTTCTAAATCGAATTAGGTAATAGGTCATAATTTATTAATTGTCCATTGTTAATTATCAATTCTTCACACGTTCAGACTGATGATAATTAATGTTCCATAAACTGATTTAAAACTTATTTTTTTAAGACCTTGAATCAATGTTGTCAACTAAGCCATCTATCGGACTTGAACCGATAACCTTATCATTACAAGTGATGTGCTCTACCAATTGAGCTAAGATGGCGTTCTTGTCAAACTTATTCAAGTAGTAACAAAAACTACTTTTTCATTTGCACAATACATTATAACCAATATAACGGGGAGTTTGTCAAGATGAAAATTAGACCAATTGAGATTGGATTGCCCAGCGAGATAATTCCGTACGATTGTGTAAACCAGTTTTGTTAAGCATATTAGAAACGTGGCTTTCTATGGTGCGCTGACTGACTCCTAATTCTATGGAGATTTCCCGATTAGATAAACCTTGGGAAACTAAACTGACTACCTTGGTTTCTGTGGGGGTTAATTCAACGGATTTAGGAACTTGAATTCTTTTCATGTCAGCCACAACACCGTTATTATTATTAATCAGACGTTGACTATAATTGAGGGTAGATTTTACTTGGGCGACTAATTCTTCAGGCTCAAAGGGTTTGACTAAATAAACATCAGCCCCAATGTTTAAACCTTTTATCCTATCGTGGCTTTGAGTTTTGGCAGAAAGAAAAATAATCGGTAACTGATTCCATTGAGGATTTTGGCGTATTTCTTCCACAAAACTATAACCATCCATTTCAGGCATCATGACATCACAAATGATTAAATCAGGCATTTCTGTTTCCAAAAGACTGAGGGCTTCTCTGCCCTGACTGGCGGTTAACACCTGATAGCCATTAAATTCTAAATAATCCGTCACTAACAAAATTAGATTAGGATCATCATCAATAAGGAGTAGTTTATGGGGATTAGGATTAGGGGTGTTTTTCATTGTCTTATACTATGCAATGTTTCTAAGCAACTTCAACGGGGCTAGATTGGGGGGTGGAAATAAGAGCTAAATCGATGACATTGTCGTTAAAGTTTAAAATTTGGGCGCTGATACCTGGACCAAAAAATTTGGTTATTTTATCTAATTTTTCTTCCCAGATTTTTTGATTAATCAATGGGGTTTTGAATTGTAATACAAGGGTATATTTGCCATCAATGTCTATTTCCTTGATGGTGGTTAAAATTGGTCTTTCTTCATCGGTGGGACTTAATCCTAGGCGCTCTAGGGCATCATCGAGATGGGCTTCTTGTCCATAACGATAACGGGTTACGTCTTTTCTTAGTTGGTTTTGGGTGTCGGTGGCTTGGGCTTCCCTGAGGGTAATAATCTCTTTGGGGGTTTCAACGGAGAAGGGAATGGGTTTTAGTTCGGCGGCTTTGAGGGCGAGTCCCCCTAATAGCAAAGGAATTCCGTAGAAAAATCCTGCTAAATTAAGAGTTGAGTTACCTTGGGCATAGGCGACAAAACCGACTACGGTAAGGATTGAGCCAATGGTTAAACCCACTAAGGCTAAAGGAATTTTACGCAACATAGACTGATGAATGGTATTAAATAATATTTGATGGGGTATTTATTCTTTTTATCTTATCAAAGTCGGGGTCGTAAGGAGGATAAAAGTTTTGGTCATGGTTTTATTTGGGGGCGCTGGGTGAATCGGGGGAGAGGAATTGATAAATGGTTTGTGGTTGTAGGG
>NZ_JADEWC010000032.1 GCF_015207825.1 Cyanobacterium stanieri LEGE 03274 | reverse complement strand
AAAAATATGTTGAGAATCAAAAAATTCCTCAAGAATAAGGAATTAAAATGTTTTGTTTATTGGTCAAAATTCATCACCCGTTAATTCCTATGGGCATTTTTGTTGCTGAGGAATCTAACGGGTGTCCTCTTTTGACACTTTTAAGATAGGATTTTGATACCGTTTTTGTTAAGGTGTATGTTGTCCTAGTTATTAAATTTTCTGAACACTGGAACAAAAATTGGTTACTAGGTTTTTTTGTAAGTATAGATAATAAATTATGGCTTTAACCATTGAACAAGAATTATTAAAGGCGGTGAGCAAACGCCGCAATTTTGCGATTATTTCTCACCCTGACGCTGGTAAAACGACTTTGACAGAAAAACTATTGCTTTATGGGGGTGCTATCCATGAGGCGGGGGCAGTGAAGGCAAGGGGTGAGCAACGGAAGGTTACTTCTGACTGGATGGAAATGGAGAAGCAAAGGGGTATTTCTATTACTTCTACGGTGTTACAGTTTGCCTACAGCAATTATCAGATTAATCTTTTGGATACTCCCGGACACCAAGACTTTAGTGAGGATACCTATCGCACCCTAGCGGCGGCCGATAATGCGGTGATGTTGATTGATGCGGCTAAGGGTTTAGAACCTCAAACCCGTAAGTTATTTGAGGTTTGTAAGTTGCGATCGCTCCCTATCTTTACATTTGTTAATAAAATGGATCGCCCTGGTCGTGAACCCCTAGAATTATTAGATGAAATTGAACAGGAATTGGGTTTAAAAACCTTTGCAGTTAACTATCCTGTGGGCATGGGAGATTACTTTAAAGGGGTTTATAGTCGCCGTCAAAAGGCTTATCACCTGTTTGATAGGGTAGCCCATGGTAAGGGGGAAGTACCAGAAATCGTTATCCCCCATGGAGATAGTACCATTGAAAATTATCTGGATGGAGATTTGTATGAGCAAACCTTAGAAGAGTTGGAATTATTGGAAGAAGTTGCTTCGGATTTCGATTTAGAAGCCATCCACGCAGGAAAAATGACCCCTGTATTTTTTGGTAGTGCCATGACTAATTTTGGGGTGCGTTTATTCCTTGATGCTTTTTTGGAGTATGCTTTGCCCCCTACTCCCCGAAATTCTACTTTAGGGGAATTAGAGCCTACCTATCCCGATTTTAGTGGTTTTGTCTTCAAATTACAGGCAAATATGGACGCAAGACACCGTGACAGGGTGGCTTTTGTGCGGGTGTGTACGGGGAAATTTGAAAAGGATATGTCGGTAAACCACGCGCGCACGGGCAAAACTATCCGTCTTTCTCGCCCTCAAAAGCTCTTTGCCCAAGGAAGGGAATCCATTGAGGAAGCCTATCCTGGAGATGTTATCGGTTTGAATAATCCTGGCATGTTTGCCATTGGGGATACTATTTATCTGGGTAAAAAGATTGAATATGACAAAATTCCTAGTTTTTCCCCTGAGTTATTCGCCTATCTTAAAAATCCTAATCCTTCTAAGTTTAAACAATTTCAAAAAGGGGTACAGGAGTTACAGGAAGAAGGCGCAGTACAAATTATGTACTCTAAGGATGATTTTATCCGAGATCCTATTTTAGCGGCGGTGGGGCAGTTACAATTTGAGGTGGTACAACATCGCCTTTTAAATGAATATAATGTGGATTCTAGGCTTGAGCCGATGCCCTATGGCGCTGCCCGTTGGGTGGTAGATGGTTGGGAAGCGCTTGAAAAGGTGGGTCGTTTATTTAATACGATGGTGGTTAAGGATGCTTTTGATCGTCCTGTTTTATTATTCAAAAATGATTGGAATATTAATCAGGTAAAGGCTGATCATCCTGATTTAAGGTTAAGTGCGATCGCCCTTTAATTTGATCAAAAAAGCCCCAGTTATATGCTGGGCTTACAATTATTTAGTTTTATTTCTCCACAAAAAGTAAAAAATTAAACCTATTTGAACTGGTAAAAGCACTAAATAAGGTTTCAAAAATGGATAGGTAATATCAAAATTAGAAAAAACCGTCAAATAACCACATCCAAAAATAAACAAAAACAGTTTTGTTTTAATACTATTAATCTTTAAACTTTTCATTAATTAAAACCAAGGTTGTTTACCATTGAGGTACATATTATAAAATTCCTCATCTGTTTTCATCAAATAAATTACCCCCTCCACAATGCCAATAATACCCGTGATGGCGGCACCAAATCCACAGGTGAGCAGACTAACTAAAAGTAATATAATTCCCTCTTGATTGTAACCAAGAATGAATTTGTGGATACCGAAAGAACCTAGCAAAATTCCACAAATACCCGCCGCCATTTTTTTACTTTGAACTTCTGAAGCATTAAATTCGCTCATTTTCTTTATTCCTAATATTAATTATTTTTTTACCGTTGATAAATAAGGTTTGCTAAAGGGGAAGATAAAAAACTTTCTGTTAACTCCCCTGTACTATGAAGAAAAATAAGTTTACTCAAATAATAAACCAAAATTAAAAATAAAATCAAGTATTGTAACTTTTTGTTTTGTGCTAATTTTAGATACGTTGCTTTAACCTTTTTTTTAGTAATTATTTCTAAAAATAAATGAAGCGAATAAACAAGAAAAATAATAAATAATAAAGGACCAAATAAATGATAATAAAATGATTCCCAAATATTACCACCGGCCATGGCTAAAAACGATCTAGTTAGTCCACATCCGGGGCAAGGGATACCCGTAAAAGCTAAGATTATGCAAGAAAAAGGGGATTCTGTTTCTGTAATATTGAGTAGATATGAACCCACAATAACAGAGCTTAAAATCAGAAATAAGAGCGATCGCCCATACACACCTCGAGAAGATATGGAAGTTGTGGTAAAACGAAACATTAATTTAATTCAAACACCATTAATTCAGGATTTATTTTATTTTAAGTTTTAACTACTTTTTTGCCATTAAATTTTATGCTCAAATATTAAAAATTTATAAAGAATTAATATTTAAGTAAAAAAACTCGATTGTTGATTATCAATTTACCCGATGAGCTGACTTTTCCATCAATCCTTAACCATATATGCGTTTTTGTCATCTTATTTTAGCACTTAAATCATATAAAGTTACATACGGTAACAATAGATACCGAGAAATAATTGTAAAGAAAATATAAATTTAACAACGATTCAATTAATATGTCTTAACTTAGCGAATAAAAATGAGCAGATTATCCCGTAGAAAATTTCTTGTCACCAGTGGTTTAACCGCCGTAGGAGCGGCAATATTACATGGTTGCGGTGCGGACACCAACACAACCACCAACGTTGAACAAGTAGAAACCATTGATATGGGAGAAAATGCTCCCGAAATTACTTCCGCTAAATTTGGTTTTATCGCCCTCACCGATGCTTCTCCCCTAATTATTGCCCTTGAAAAAGGAATTTTTGCCAAATATGGCATGACCGATGTGGAGGTACTAAAACAAGCCTCCTGGCCTGTGACTCGGGATAACATTGAATTAGGTTCGGCGGGTGGTGGTATTGACGGAGCGCACATCTTAACACCCATGCCCTATCAAATGACCTTGGGAACGACCACCAATGAACCAGTACCTATGTATATTTTGGCCCGTCTTAATACTAACGGTCAAGGAATTTCCGTAAGTAATGCCTTCCCCGATGTAACCTTAGATTCTGCCGAAAGATTACAAGAAGCAGTAGCTCAGGCTAAAGCCGAGGGTAGAGATTTTACCGCGGCCATGACTTTCCCGGGAGGTACCCATGATTTATGGATGCGTTACTGGTTAGCGGCTAACGGTGTAAACCCTGATGGCGATGCTTCCGTTGTACCCGTCCCCCCCCCGCAGATGGTAGCAAACATGAGAACCAATACCATGGACACTTTTTGTGTGGGAGAGCCTTGGAATGCTCAGTTAGTGGGGCAAGGGGAAGGTTATTCCGCATTGGTAACAGGGGAGTTATGGAATAATCACCCCGAAAAAGCCTTTGCCATGCGTAAAGATTGGGTAGATCAACACCCCAAAGCCGCCCGTGCTTTATTAATGGCAGTTTTAGAAGCGCAACAATGGTGCGATCGCCCCGAAAACGTAGAAGAAATGTGTCAGATAGTATCTCAAAATAAATGGTTCAGAGTACCCTACGAAGACATCGTCGAAAGATCGAAAGGTAACATCGATTTTGGTACAGGGAGAGTAGAAGAAAACTTTGAATATGCCATGAAATTCTGGCGCGACAACGCTTCCTATCCCTATAAAAGTCATGACCTATGGTTTTTAACCGAAAATATCCGTTGGGGCTACATTCCTCAAGATACCGACACCCAAGCCCTCGTCGAGCAAGTAAATAGAGAAGACTTGTGGAGAGAGGCCGCCGAGGCGATCGGTACTCCAGCAGATCAAATTCCCACCGAAACATCAAGGGGAGTAGAAACCTTTTTTGATGGTACCACCTTTGACCCCGAAAACCCCCAAGCCTATTTAGATAGTCTCGAATTCAAGAGCATTTAAAACAAGGTTTTAAGTGTTAAACACCTATCAGAGTGAATAGAAAAAGTTGAGATAGTACATTACAACCTAAAACTATTCACTTCTTCTAACTATCAATTATCAATTATTAATTATTAATTAAAGATCATGGTTGCTCAAGCTAGTTTACGGAAAAAAAAGAACCCCATCAACTCAACAATCAAGAATATTGTTAAATCTCCTCAAAAAATAATTGCCCCCATCGTTGCCCTAGTTGTCTTATTGGTAATCTGGCAAATTGTCGCCTCCCCTGATGATGTCACCCTACCTACCCCCATCGAAGTAATTCAAGACACCTGGAATCCTTATATTATCGATCCTTTCTTTGATAACGGTGGCGTTGATAAAGGACTATTTTGGCAAATTCTCGCCAGTTTACAGCGGGTGGCCATTGGTTTCTCCCTCGCTACCGTTGTCGGTATTGCCCTAGGAATTTTAATCGGTAGTAACAAACTATTTTATGCTGCCCTAGATCCTATTTTTCAGGTACTCAGAACTATTCCCCCCCTCGCTTGGTTGCCCATCTCCCTAGCCGCCATGCGTCAAGCCGATCCTAGTGCTATCTTTGTAATTTTTATTACTGCCATTTGGCCAATCATTATTAATACCACCGTAGGGGTGCAACAAATTCCCCAAGATTATCGTAACGTTTCGAGAGTATTACACCTTTCTAAAGTAACCTTCTTTTTTAATATTCTCATTCCCTCCACCCTTCCCTATATTTTTACAGGTTTAAAAATTGGTATCGGTTTATCTTGGTTAGCGATTATCGCTGCTGAAATGTTAGTAGGTGGTGTGGGAATTGGTTTTTTTATCTGGGATGCTTACAACAGTGGTTTTATGTCAGAAATCATTATCGCCCTGGTGTATGTGGGTATTGTTGGTTTACTGCTCGATCGCCTCGTAAGTTTGATCGCCTCCTTCGTAGTTACCGAAGAACAAAAATAGAATTTAGGGAATGGGGAACAGGGAACGGGGAATAGTTTAGATGATAATCCATCAACAATTCTCTGCTTTAAGTTTCTCCACTGCATATAAAAGTTTTTATTATCAATTCTCAATTATCCATTATCAATTATCACCATGTCTTCATTTATAGAAATTGATCAACTAGACAAAATATTTCCCCTCGCTGACGGTGGACAATACATCGCCCTGAAAAACATTGATCTAAAAATCAAAAAAGGGGAATTTATCTCCCTTATTGGTCATTCTGGCTGTGGTAAATCCACCCTCTTAAATATGGTGTCAGGGTTAGACTTACCCACCAACGGCGGTGTAATCCTTGAGGGAAGACAAATCGAAGGACCAGGGCCCGATCGCATGGTGGTTTTTCAAAACTACTCCCTGCTGCCATGGTTAACCGTTAGGCAAAACATCGCCTTGGCTGTCAATGAGGTAATGAAAGATTTATCCCCCGCCGAAAAAAAAGCCATCGTTAATCAAGCTATTACCATGGTAGGTTTACGCCATGCGGCCAACAAAAAACCGGGGCAACTTTCGGGGGGTATGAAACAGCGAGTGGCGATCGCCCGTGCCTTAGCCATCAAACCTAAAGTATTATTACTAGACGAACCCTTTGGAGCGTTGGATGCCCTCACCCGAGGAAACTTACAGGAAAGATTAATGGAAATCGTGGAGCAAAACCATGTAACCACCATTATGGTAACCCACGATGTGGATGAAGCCCTATTATTATCAGATCGGGTAGTGATGCTCACCACCGGACCAGAAGCCCATATCGGACAGATCCTCGAAGTACCTATCCCCCGTCCACGACACCGCCTAGAGGTGGTAAATCACCCCAGTTACTACGCCCTACGTAACGAAATGGTCTATTTCCTCAACCAACAAAAACGCTCCAACAAAACTAAAACCGTGGTGGGACCGGTTACAATTTCTGCTAACGGATTGGAAAAAATCAACCTCAACTTGGGTTTCATGCCCCTTACTGACTCCGCCCCCCTCATCATTGCCAAAGAAAAAGGTTTCTTTGAGGAAGAAGGATTGAGTCAAGTTACCCTTAGCCGTGAAAGTAGTTGGAAAACCATCTGTTCTGGGGTGGCCGAAAATCGCCTTGATGGGGCTTCTATGTTGGCAGGAATGCCCCTAAGTATGACCCTGGGGGCAAGGGGCAAAGCTCCCGTTTCCGTGGTCACTGCCATGGTATTGAGCCGTAATGGTAACTCCATCACCCTGAGTAAAAAATTCGCCCAACAAGGAGTTAAAACCCTAGAAGACTTACAAAGGGCGATCGCCTCTACCCCAGACGCAGTCCATACCTTCGGCATGGTTCACCCCTCCTCCATGCACAACTTGATGTTACGTTACTGGTTAGCCTCTGGAGGCATCGATCCCGACCAAGATGTCGCCCTTTCTGTGATTCCCCCCGCCCAGATGGTAGCTAACCTCAAGGCAGGAAACATTGATGGTTATTGTGTAGGAGAACCTTGGAACACCCATTCAGTGTTGGACGATTATGGATATGTCATCGCCACCGACTTAGATATATGGGCAAGTCACCCCGAAAAAGTGTTGGGGGTAAAAGAGGAATGGGCTAATAAATATCCCCTTACCCATATCGCCTTGATTAAAGCCCTCATCAGAGCCTGTGAATATTGCGATGATCGCCGTAACCGTCAAGAAATTTTAGAAATTTTGGCAAAACCCGAATATTTGGGAGTCTCCCCACAATATCTCAAACCAGGGTTCACCGAACCCTATCGCCGTAACCTAGACGATGAACCAGAAAACCTCCTACGGTACAATCAATTTTTTGTGGATCAAGCCAATTACCCCTCCCGCTCAGAGGGATTATGGGTACTAACACAGTTGGCAAGATGGGGTTATATTTCTTTCCCCCGTAACTGGATTGAGGTTTTGGAAAGGGTTCGTCGCCCAGAACTTTTAGGGGAGGCGTTGCGCCAGTTGAACTTACCTGATTCTGCCCCTAACCGTCAAAATTTCACCCTTTTTGATGGCATGGTATTTAATCCTGATGATCCCCTTGGTTACCTTGAAAGGCTCACCATCAAGCGCGATTTTCGAGTTACCGAGGCACTGTTAGATCAGCCCGTGGGATAACAGTTAATCTTCCCTGGGTTTAAGGAATGAGCCATGAAAACCTAGGAACAACATAACAATTTTTCTTACAAAAATTTAGGTATAAGGACAATGCAAACCGTGACAAATTCTCAAGTGAAGTTATCAAAAGAAGATCAGGCTTTTTTAAATATCAGTGATGTTTCTAAGGTATATCCCACAGAAACTGGCGAATATGTGGTTTTAGATGGGGTAAATCTTCAGGTAAAAAAAGGCGAATTTATCTGCTTAATTGGTCATTCTGGTTGTGGAAAATCAACCCTTTTAAACATGGTAGCAGGATTTCATGGCCCTTCTAGTGGCACTGTCACTCTCCATGATCAACCCATTACCGAGCCAGGCCCTGATCGCATGATGGTGTTTCAAAATTATTCTTTATTGCCTTGGAAAAGTGCCTATGAGAATATTTATCTAGCGGTTAATACGGTTTATGCTGATAAATCTGATTTGGAGAAGAAAGAAATTGTTAATCATCATCTGGAAATGGTGGGTTTAACTGAGGCGGCCACTAAAAAACCGGGACAGATTTCGGGGGGAATGAAACAACGGGTGGCGATCGCCCGTGCATTGGCCATCAAACCTGAGGTGTTGATCTTAGATGAGCCTTTTGGAGCTCTTGATGCCATTACCAAGGAGGAGTTGCAAGAGGAGTTATTAAAAATCTGGGCAGATTATGGTTTGACAGTATTAATGATTACCCATGATATTGATGAAGCCTTATTTTTAGCCGATCGCATCGTGATGATGACCAATGGGCCTAGTGCTAAGGTGGGGGAAATTATGGAGATTCCCTTTGATCGTCCTCGTATTCGGGAACGGGTAACCGAAGATCCTCGTTATTATGAATTACGCAACGAAGCCATCGACTTTTTGTACAATCGTTATGCACATTCTGAAGATCCTCAGGATACCGAAGAAATGGACATGGAGGAAGAGCCTGTTAATAAGGGTAAAATTTTAGGGGCGATCGCAGGGGTTGTCTTAGCAGGTATTGTCGGAGTAACCATGTGGCAATCCTTCAGCAGTCGTCCCGCCTCCACCCCCGCCACCGTTGAATCTGTCAATTAAGGTGCGATGTAAAACTGGGGTAGTGATTTTAACAAATATGAGGTTTTACTATGTCAGTGTCAAATTTATTCCTAATAATAACCTCTGTTCGGGATTTGTGAGTATGGTTAGATTACAAGAGATGGGGGGTATGGGAGATGAGGAGTAAGGGTAAAATAGTTCAATTATTCATTGTCAATTGTCAATTATTTACACCTTTACAAGACTATAAATCTTATCCCGAACTCAGGTTAATAATATTGAGTATTAGTAAGGTATTTTAATCCAAATATTTACCTTACTTTCTCTAAAATTATTCACCCTGAATAAAAGTTTCTTTACTCTGACAAATCGTTTTTCTTTCTAATCCATCATAAACAAAATGTCGCAAGAAAAAATCTAAAGTTTCCTGCTTTAAATAACCCTTTAAAACTGCAATATAACCAAACTTTATCTCCGAGTGGATTTGTTCGTCCAAAATTTCCCCGATTTGTCCCTCATCCAATAAAGCCGCCGCCTTAAAATAACTACCAATACGAATTTTTTCCTCAGCAAAAACCAAACGGGGTATATCTTTAACAAAAAAATCCACCGTTTCTTGCTTTAACCATCCCCTAAGGGCTAAAATTTCTCCTAACCTAGTGTCAATGTAGGATATTTGGTCAATTAAGGCTACTTCTATTTGATATTTAGAAATTAATCCAGCCTCCTCTAATTTTTCACCAATTGGCTTCGATAACCATTTTTTTCTCTGTTTTTCTACAGTTTGCCCCATTGTATTATCACCTCATTAGAAACTGTTACCAAAAAGAATATTCACACGACCAATTTATTAATAATAGTGACGGTTAATTCTGATTATTTTCCTCAATCAGACAAAATCAATCTAAATGTCTGTTTCAAAGTTAATTTACAAATACCACAATACTATCTTAACAGTAGTAGTAATCTTAATTACCCCCGAGCGCACCTTATCCCAAATCTAACCACAAAAGTACATAAGAAAAAAGGGAGAACGTATATAAATACATTCTTCCCCATGAAAAAGTCAGGAAATGATGAGCTAAAGTGATCAAATAATGATCATCTTATTTCCATTTTTTAGCCACTAATTCAGCTAAGTCAACAACCCTTTGAGAATAACCCCATTCGTTGTCATACCAAGCCACAACCTTAACCATATCCCCTGCCATTACCATGGTTAAACTAGCATCTACAATAGAAGATACATCACTTCCACGATAATCACAGGATACTAAAGGTAAGTCGTTATAACCTAAAATTCCTTTTAAAGAACCTTCAGAAGCCTCTTTAAGTACATCATTAACCTGTTCAGCAATGGTACTCTTTTCTACTTGTACTACTAAATCGACCACAGAAACATTAGGAGTAGGAACCCTTAAAGCGATACCATTTAATTTACCTTTAAGATCTGGTAATACAAGGGCTACAGCCTTAGCAGCACCAGTGCTAGTAGGTACAATGTTGACCGCCGCTGCCCGCGCACGTCTTAAGTCTCTGTGACTAGCATCTAATAAGCGTTGATCCCCAGTATAACTGTGGGTGGTGGTCATAGTACCTTTGATAATACCAAAGTTTTCATGTAATACTTTGGCAACGGGAGCTAAACAGTTAGTAGTACAACTAGCGTTACTAACGATGTTATGTTTGTCGTGGTCATAGTCTTCATGGTTAACACCGACAACATAAGTACCAATGTTACCACCTTTACCGGGGGCGGTGATTAATACTTTTTTTGCTCCCGCTTGAATGTGTTTGGATGCTCCTTCTTCGGTAACAAACACCCCAGTAGATTCGATAACCATATCTACGCCCCAATCAGCCCAAGGTAGATTGAGAGGATTACGATCTGATACACATTTAATAGTTTTACCGTTAACGATTAAAGAGTTGTCGTCGGCTTTAATATCAGCGTCTAGTTTTCCCAGCATGGAATCATATCTGAGAAGATGTGCGTTAGTATGGGGATCGGAAGTGTCGTTGATACCGACTAATTCTAGGTCGCTGTTTTCTCTAGTTAACAGACAACGTAAGAAGTTACGTCCAATTCTTCCAAAACCATTAATAGCTATTCTAACCACTGTTTTTATTACCTCTGGTATTTTAATTAAGTACAATAAATTTTTGTAATGACCCTAATCATATCGTAAAGACTGTATTGTTCAAACCCCATTTTGAGATTTTTTTTGCTAAGAAAATTGTAGTTTACTATATTACATAAAGGTTAATAAAAAGGGCATAGCCTCAGAAAAATTGGCTACACCCTCGAATGTTAATCTTTTTTTTTATAAAACTTATCCCATGGGATGGAATAAAAGATCAGGAAAAAAGCGGTTAAATTCAATTAATAGACCCGCTGTAAATACTAACAATGCAGTAATTAACACAGGTGCGGTAGATAAAAAAGCAGGTAAACCTTTCATCAAAAAAATCTCCCAAAAAATAATTAAAAATCAATGAATATTAGCGAGGTGAAATAGGAATTTCAGAATCTTTAGCAGTTAATGCGCCAGATTTTAGCTCTGCTAATGCTTGTAAAGGCCAGCTAAAGCCAAGTAACATTTTATTGAATGCTAGGGGTACATCGATGATGATTTCTTTCATTTCGGTATCTTTTTCCCCTCTGATGGCGATAAGATAGGCACGACCTACCCAACCAATCCAACCTGCTACATAGAGAAATAGTAAACCGGGGATGATAAAATCACCTGCGTGATCTAATCTGCCATCTACTACTAAGCGAGGATAGCCTTCAGGGCCGCAGAGGGCTTCGGCATATCTTTCGGCTCTTTTTTGTCCAGATTGAGGATCATCGGTGGTATTGCGGAAGTTTTTGGCTTTTGCCTGATAAGCGGCAGATTCACTACAGGGAGTGAGGTGAGATAAATCTGCGTGAGCGGGGGCGCTGAAGTTGCCCCATAGTGTTAGTGAAAGTGTAAATGCTAATACGAGACTGAATATTTTACCCATAAAATTGTTTCCTTTTGTTACGAAACAACAAGTTATTGTTACAAAAAATGAAGCATAAAAATTTGCTTCAAACGTGATCTTACAGCGATTCGGGAAATGCAGTAAAGTAATAGGAAGAAACTTTATTATTCTTAACAAATTGACAAAATAATGGCGACTATTCTAGCAATTGAAAGTAGTTGTGATGATACCAGTGTGGCGGTGGTGTGCGATCGCACCGTTTTAAGTAATGTGGTGGCATCCCAGATAAAATTACATCAAACCTATGGGGGAGTAGTGCCTGAGTTGGCTTCTAGGCAACATTTGGAAATGGTTAACCCCTGTATTGCTAGAGCCTTGGAGGAGTCGGGGTTAGGTTGGGATGGTATAGATGCGATCGCCTCTACGGTAACCCCCGGGTTAGTGGGTTCGTTGATGGTGGGGGTAATAGCGGGAAAAACCCTCGCTATGGTACATAATAAACCTTTTTTGGGGGTTCATCACCTCGAAGGTCATGTTTATGCCTCTTACCTCGCCCAGCCCGATTTAAACCCCCCTTTCCTCTGTCTTTTGGTGTCGGGGGGGCATACTAGCCTGATTCATGTTAAAGGTTGCGGAGAATACGAAAATATCGGCTCTACCCGTGACGATGCGGCGGGGGAGGCGTTTGATAAGGTGGCAAGGTTGTTAAATTTGGGCTATCCGGGGGGGCCTATCATTGATAAATTAGCAAAAGAAGGTAATCCCCAAGGCTTTAAGTTACCTGAAGGGCGAGTTTCCTTACCTAATAATCAGGGTTTTCATCCCTATGATTCGAGTTTTAGTGGTTTAAAAACGGCGGTGTTGCGTTTGGTAACTAAGTTAAAGGAGGAAATGGGGGAGGAAAATTTACCCATCACTGATTTATGTGCTAGTTTTCAGGCTACCGTAGCCAAGGCCTTGACAAAAAGAGCCGTTAGGGCTTGTTTAGATTTGGGCTTAGATACTATTGCGGTGGGGGGTGGAGTGGCGGCCAATAGTGGGTTGCGGGATTGTATGCAATCGGCTTGTCAGGAGCATGGTTTGAGGGTTTATTTTCCTCCTCTTAAGTATTGCACCGATAATGCTGCCATGATTGGTTGTGCGGCCGCAGAACATTTTAATCATAAGGTGCGATCGCCCCTTAACCTTGAAGTATCATCAAGGATGAGCATAGAAAGAGTAAGAGAATTGTATTTATCCTCCTCTCAGGGATAGTAGTGATGAGGGGTAGGGGTGATAATAGTTTAATTGTCAATTCTCCATTATCAATTGTTGAATAAGCTAAACTGTAATTTGACAAACCATTACTCCCTCAGACAATGCCCAATTCAATCACTAATAATCGTCAGGAATTAGATATTAATCTACCCCTCGTGTTATTATTTTCTAGTCTCTTGACCATTGCTATATACAGTTTATTATTACCTTTTAGAGACACTTATTTGGGGATTTTATTAATAGACAGAGGTATCACACAATATTTAGTAGTATTTCTTTCTTGTTTCGTTATCAGTAGCACCCTTGATAAATTTTTTAAAATCAAAACAGAATTTAAAACCCTCAAAAAATTAGAAATTCCCCCTAATATCCCCCTCGAAAATCATAAATCAGTTAAAGTAAAACAAATGTGTGAATACTTTTCTGAATCAGGGAATTTAGTTGATAATAGACTATCAAGAGTTTTAAGCGCCTATATTTATTCAGGGAGTAGAAAAACATCTGGTGAATTAGCCCTTGACGATTCCTCCTTTTACCTGAGTGCCTCAGAATCATCCTACACCTTTCCCCGTATCTTAGTTTGGGCAATACCTCTTTTGGGTTTTGTGGGTACAGTATTAGGTATTAGTCAAGCGGTAAATGGCTTCTCTGGCTTTTTGGATAGTGCTTCAGAAGTTGACCAAATTCGGGAAGGTATCGGCACTGTTACGGGGGGTTTGGCGGTGGCTTTTGATACTACCTTACTGGCTTTATTATTGAGTGTGGTGGTGATGATTCCCCTCGTTTTAGTAGAAAGAATAGAATCACAGTTACTCTTGCAGATAGATATTTTTATCAATGATAAAATTTTACCTCGATTTTCAGAAAAAGAAACCTCCTCTACTTCTTCCCTCGACAAAGAAACTATCAGCAAAACGATTAATCAGGCTATCAAAGAATCTTTACCTACCCCTGAAGAATTAATTCAACCTGCGGAAATTTATGCAAGGGAAGCCGCCCAAAATCTACTTAAAGAATTTCTCCACCAATTTAACCAAATTCAAACCCAAGAATCGGAGTTAGTAGAAGGAATAAAAGAGGTTAATAGAATTATTCTCACCGACAGAGAAAAAATAATTCAATCTTATCAAGAGCAACAAAATTTTAATGCTACCCTAGTGGATGATATTAAATTATTAATTCATCAAATAAAAGAACATAATAATCTTAGTCAAGTTGAACTTGATCAACAAATTAATACTTTTAAAAATCAACTGGAAAATATCGCTTTTATCCTAGATACTAAAATTAATTCTCTCCAAAAATCTAGCGAACAAATTGCTCAATTATCAAAATTAGAAAATAGTTTTAGTGGAATGGTAAGGGCGCTCGAAAGTGCAGGTAAAATGGAAAATTCCCTTAACATAATTCAAGAACAAATCACCCTTTTACAACCTGTTATTAAAGATTTGAGTAAACCCAGAGTAGTTCGTTTAATAGAAGAAATTGAACCGTAAATATTTTTATTAATTACTATGCGTAGAAAATTACGTTCTAACAAAATAGAAATGGAATTATTTCCCTTCCTATCCGTTTTAGCTTGTACCATTGGTACGCTAATTTTATTAATTATTGTGATTAGCACCGAAAGCATAGAAAGTAGTTCAGAAGTAACCATTATCGGGCAAACAGAAGAAGGGCAAAATACCTCAAAAACTCCTCGCTATATTGAATGTAGGCAAGATGGAATTATCCTTCATCCCGAGGAAACATTTATCCCTAGAAATCAAATCAGTCGTAGTAATTCTCCTTTACTAACACTGATTAGAGAGGTAGAAAATAACCGTGATAGTGAATATATTATCGTTATATTAAGACCTACGGGACTAGAAACATTTTATGAAGTGAGAGATTTAGTAGAAGCGAGAAATATCGACATAGGTTATGAACCTATTGACGAAGATTTAACCATCAAATTTGCAGAATAAATTACTCTAAAAAACTGTTATGCCTAGACAACGTCTTATTCGTAAAAAAAATCATCCTAGCCAAAATTTAGATTCATTTTTAGACATATTAACTAACACTGTAGGGGTATTAATGTTTATTGGTTTATTTGTCAGTTTATTAACCATTGAAGCAGAAAGAATTATTACTACTCCTCTCAGGGCAGAAACCAGCAAAGAAGGTGTTTTTTTTGAACTAAGAAATAATCAATTATTTTATATTAGTGATCCCCAAATAGAAACACAAATTGATCAATTATATTCTAATTTACCTACTTGTAATAGGCCTGAAGCACCCCGAAACAATAGTCAATTTGCTTATCAAACTTATCTTAATGAAGTAAGTATATATAATAATTGTACTACCTCTATCCTTCGTCGTTTAGAAAACTTTTCTGCGGAAAATGGTCAATATAGAGTTAGTTTTACCGCTGATGGGGCGCTACGATATGAACAAATTGACAATGCCATGGGGGAGGATAATCAACAATTGAGGGCTGATGATTCACAGTTTAGCCAAATATTGAGTAATTTAAATCCTAATACAGAATATGTGGCTTTTATTGTTCGCCCAGACAGTTTTCCTGCTTTTCGAGCAGCCAGAGAAAAGGCAATCGATAATGGTTTTCAGGTAGGTTGGGAGCCTTTTGCCCAAAATAATATCCTTGTTTTTGGTTCTGGTGGTCGTTCTGTGGGGGTACAATAGACAATTGAGAATGGATAATTGAGAATTATTACAGTTATTTTAATTTAGGAATCAAAACTTTTTATAAATATTCATAGTGTCAATGATGGGAGATCATGAATTTTATAAATTGGATTTAGTATTATATTATTTTTATGTAGCAAAACACTTTTTTATATACTTTTTATCGAGTGATAAATAATCAATCAAAGTTACTTTTAAATTTTTCGATGCTGATCGAAAAACCAACGGGAATTAGTAATTATATTAATCATATTTTTCCTTATTTAAAGGACTTAAATTATGTTAGTATAGCAAACGAAAATTTAATTAAAAATTTAATTAATAGTTCAGAGTATAGTTATAATATTTCTGATAAATTTAGTCCAGATTATGGAAGTAAAGGGCATTTTTTAAGATTATTATGGACTCAGTTTAAATTGCCTAAAATATATGAAATATTAGAAGGAAATTTATTATTTTCCCCTGTGCCTGAATTGCCTTTATTTAGTTCAAAAGTTTCTGCGGTGGTGATGGTACATGATTTGATTCCCATTCGTTTTCCACAAAGAAAGTCGGCTTTGAGTGCTTATTTTCGTTATTATGTGCCTTTAGTATGTAATCAGGCAAGGCATATCATATGTAATTCAGAAAGTACAGCTAACGATATAATTGATTATTATGGTATTTCTGCGAAAAAAATTAGTCCTATTTATTTAGGTTATGCCTCAGATAAATTTAAGGTAATTGATTATAAAAAAAGTGTTAATAAAATACCTTATTTTGTATATTTAGGAAGACATGATCCCCATAAAAATTTAGTTAATATTATCTCTGCTTTTGCTAAGTTTAAATATTGTCAAAATTATGAGTTATGCTTAGTGGGAAGTGAAGATGCCCGTTATACTCCTTTACTGAAAAAACTAGCCCATGATTTGGGTATTTTTGAGCGGGTAAAATTTTTAAGTTATCTTAATCAACAAGGGTTGGTTAGGGTATTAAATCAAGCAGAAGGGTTAATTTTTGCCACTCTTTGGGAGGGTTTTGGTTTTCCTGTATTAGAAGGGATGGCTTGTGGTACTCCTGTTATTACCTCTAATGTTTCTTCTTTGCCTGAGGTGGCGGGAGATTGTGCTTTATTGGTGAATCCTTATGATGTGGATGATATTGCAGAAGCGATGAATGAAATTGTTAAGGATAATGTACGATCGCACTTAATAGAATCAGGATTAAAAAGGGTAAAACAATTTAGTTGGGATAAAACGGGAAAAGAAACTTTGGAAGTTATTAAACAGTTTTTATAAATTATTAAAAATGAAAAAATATAGCTATATTTTATTTTATAAACCCTATAATGTTTTGTGTCAATTTACCGATGATACCCCCCACGCTTCCGAGCGGGAAACTTTAAAAAAATATATCGATATTCCCAATATTTATTCCGTGGGAAGATTAGATTTAGATAGTGAGGGATTGTTATTATTAACCGATAATCCAAGGGTTAAACATCGTCTTTGTGACCCCTCTTTTGCCCATCCTCGCACCTATTGGGTACAGGTAGAAAATATCCCTTCTTTAGAGTCTTTAAAAAAGCTCGAAAATGGGGTAATTATTAAGGGAAAAAAGACCAAAAAAGCGATCGCCCTTAAACTAGAAAATGAGCCAAAATTACCCCCCAGAAATCCCCCCATTCGTTACCGTAAAACTATTCCCACCAGTTGGATAGAA
The DNA here is from genome assembly GCF_015207825.1 of Cyanobacterium stanieri LEGE 03274. Taxonomy (NCBI): domain Bacteria; kingdom Bacillati; phylum Cyanobacteriota; class Cyanophyceae; order Chroococcales; family Geminocystaceae; genus Cyanobacterium; species Cyanobacterium stanieri. Next base: position 17,623 of record NZ_JADEWC010000032.1, on the reverse strand, counting down.
TTAACCCTCACCGAAGGCAGAAATCGACAGGTAAGGAGAATGACAGCCTCTATTAACCATCCTACCCTAAGGTTAGTGCGAAAGGCGATCGCCCTTACTCCCCAAATTCAGCTTACCATCGATAACTTAGATGTCGGACAAATCAGGGAATTAACCCCCCAAGAAAGACAAGCCATCGAATCAATATAACCAGACTATCAAAACAACTTACTAATTAAGATACCATTGCCCCTTCCCTATTCCCCGCCTTCATAACTCCACTTTTTCAGCAACCCTTAATTAATGAAAAAGATACAATGTAAATATATATACTTCAATCTGAAATCATAAAAAATATGACTGTAGCTTATCCCCGTAAATTACGTAATAAAATGTCTGCCCGAGACATTCTAAAAAGGGTAGTGGGCGATCGCCAAATCCACCTCATCACCCTCAATCGTTACCGTTACAACGAACAGAGAAGCTGTAAAGACTTAACCAACCTCATTGAAACCCTCAACGGAAAACCCAAAGAATTAGTCCAAGACTTATCCCATCACGTCGCCGATGAAGCCAGACACGCCTACTGGTTAACCGACTTACTCATGGAATTGGATGGCGATATTGATACCCCCCCCGGAATGTCTTATATCAATGAATTTGAACGGTTAATTGATGAACCTGATAACATGGAAGATGCAGTTATAGATGCGATCGCAGCCATTAACGTTACCGAGAAAAGGGGTTGTGAATACTTTAGCGCCCATATCCACGCCCTCAAAGAAGCCGAGCAAACCGAAGAAAACATCAAAATTAGAACTACCATCGAAAAAATTTTCCCAGAAGAAGCAGGTCATGTAAGATGGGGAAATCGTTGGTTAGCAAAAATTGCCGCCCAAAGCCCAGAAAAAAGAGCCAAAGTAGAACAAGCCAAACGTAAATATATAGCCATCGAACACGCCGCCTACGAATGTGGGATGGATATTTTAGCAGGGGCAGAATTGCGCCGTTTAAATAACCTCCTTGAGATTAGCAAAACCATGTCAGTATGGGAACAAACCACCTATCTGATGGAAAAATTACCACAAACCATATTCGATCCTCAACTGCAACTTACCCGCATTGATGCAGCCCAAAGGGCATGGCAAAGAAGCCCCCAAGACTTCATGGATAAATTTATCCCCATGTTTTTCCAAGGCATCAATTAATTAATTTTGTAGGGTGGGCATTGCCCCCCTAATTGGATGTAATATCAAATCCGCTTGATCACTTACAAACAAATTAGCAATATCAATTAGTTCAATAAATTGAACGAACTACCATTAGCCGTGTAATTCATTACACGGTGAGGCAAGGAAGATACTGATTATCCGAACTAGATATAAATAGTTTTTTTTGACGGGAATTATTTAAGAAAATATTCCTAACTAATGACTATGGCTGAAATTGTTATAATAGATAATTCATACTTTCTCTCGAAATATTAATCACTATTAATTAATTCAATTATGTTTGATGCACTAGCAGAGCGTTTAGAAGATACATGGAAAAAATTGCGTGGTCAAGGAAAAATCTCGCAATCAAACATTCAAGACGCACTACAAGAGGTAAGAAGAGCATTATTAGAAGCCGACGTTAACTTTCAGGTAGTCAAAAGTTTTGTGGCGGAGGTAGAAAAAAATGCCCTCGGTGCCGAAGTAATTTCGGGAGTGAACCCCCAACAACAGTTCATCAAACTCGTTTACGATGAATTGGTTAAAGTGATGGGAGAAAGTAATGTCCCCCTTGCCAAAGCCGAAAAAGCCCCCACCGTTATTCTTATGGCGGGGTTACAGGGTACAGGTAAAACCACCGCCACTGCTAAACTAGCCCTTTATTTACAAAAACAAAAACGCTCCTGTTTGATGGTAGCCACGGACGTATATCGCCCCGCTGCGATCGATCAGTTGATGACTTTAGGGGAGCAAATAAAAATTCCCGTATTTCAGCTTGGAAGGGACGCTAACCCCATTGAAATTGCCCGTCAGGGGGTAGTAAGCGCCCAAGAACAAGGCATCGATACGGTGATTATAGATACCGCTGGGCGATTGCAAATTGACCAAGATATGATGGGGGAATTATCCCAAATCAAGTCCACGGTTAATCCTGATGAAGTGCTGTTGGTGGTAGATGCCATGACAGGGCAAGAGGCGGCTAATTTAACCCGTACTTTCCACGAAGAAATAGGCATTACAGGGGCAATTCTTACCAAGATGGATGGGGATAGCCGAGGTGGTGCGGCCCTTTCGGTGAGAACTATTTCAGGGAAACCCATTAAATTTATTGGGGTTGGGGAGAAAGTAGAAGCCCTAGAGCCTTTTTATCCCGATCGCATGGCTTCCCGTATCCTCAACATGGGGGACATCGTTAGTTTGGTAGAAAAAGCCCAAGAGGAGCTTGACATCGGCGATGTAGAAAAAATGCAACGCAAAATGATGGAGGCAAAATTTGATTTTAACGACTTCCTTAAACAAATGCGTCTGCTCAAAAATATGGGTTCTTTTGCAGGGGTGATGAAATTAATCCCCGGGATGAATAAAATTGGTGCAGGGGCTTTGGAAAAAGGAGAAAGTCAATTAAAAATTACCGAGTCAATCATTAATTCCATGACCAAGGCGGAACGGGAAAACCCTGAACTTTTGGCAAAATCCCCTAGCCGTCGTCGTCGTATCGCTAAAGGTTCGGGACATCAAGAAAAAGAAGTTTCCCGATTGATCAGTGATTTTACTAGGATGCGATCGATGATGCAACAAATGACCACGGGGGGCGGTTTTCCAGGGATGCCCGGGATGGGTGGAATGCCTGGGATGGGCGGTTTAGGGGGAATGTTTGGCGGTAATGCCCCTATGCCTGGTTCCCGTGCTAAGGGGGGCGGTAAACCCAAGAAGAAAAAGAAAAAGCGCGGTTTTGCCGATTTGTAGATTTAGATAGGGTAGTAGGGAAAAAAGTTTTGCTCTGGCAAGGTATCAACTTTAAATAAACTATGATATTGGAGTAGTTGGGGAGGATGTTTTTCCCCATTGCCTACTCCCCATTCCCTTCCTCAATTGGAACATAAAACCCGATCATGTAGTCTTTTGATATAGAAGCACTTATAATCAATATAGGTACAGAATAAGTTATGGTATCTTCTATTTCGTTATCATGGTCTAGTTTATCAATTGCCTTACCAAGACAAAGAGTGAAAATCGAGCAACTCTCAAACACAGACCTAATATTACGTTGCCAAGAGGGCAATAAACCTGACCGGGTGGCGTTTACAGAGCTACTTAACCGCTATCAACCCTATGTTGATAAGATTCTTTATAACTTAGCCCCTGATTGGCACGATCGCCCCGATTTAGCCCAAGAGGTATGGATTAGGGTTTATAAAAATATTAAACGTTTACAAGAACCAAATAAATTTAAAGGCTGGTTGAGTAGAATTACAACCAATTTGTTTTATGATCAATTACGAAAAAGAAAACGTCGCACTCCCCCTTTATCTTTGGATGCTTCTATTAGCCGTGGTGATGATGACGATCTAAAATGGGAAATTCCTTCTGATGTTCCTTTACCTGAAGATAATTTAAGTACCGTTGAATTTTATGATTTGTTGAACCGTGCGATCGCCGATCTCCCTGAAACCTTCCGAGTAACCATTATTTTAAGGGAAATTCAAGGCTTAAGTTATGAAGAAATTGCCGAAATAACCCAAGTTTCCCTCGGAACGGTAAAATCGAGAATAGCAAGGGCTAGAAATCGGTTACAACTGTTATTAAAACCATATTTAGAGAATCAAAATTAGTTTTTATTTAACTCCTCAAACTTATATACTGTATATATCATGTCTAATCACTCTTACCCTATCGATAAATGTACCTTTGAACTCCTCAGCGCTTATTTAGATGGGGAGGTGACTCCTATACAAAGAAAAGAAGTCCAAGAATTATTAGCCCAAGATTCTGAAGCTCAAGGGCTTTATCGTCGTTTACTTGCCCTCCGTCAAGAAATTAATAGTTTACCTATCCCACAACCTGAATATACTCCTAAACAGGTTTGTGATGGTGTATTTGCTCAATTGGATAAGGAAGAAAAGCAGAAAAAACGTTTAGTCATTGGGGGCGGTGCGATCGCCGTTACCCTTCTCGCCACCATCGGCGGATTATTCACAGGAAATCGTAACCCCATTTGGCAAATGGCCCAACAAAACTCAGGGCAAGAAGACAGCTTAATGATTGCCCTCAACGAACCTTTAATTGATTTACCCGTAGCCACCGAAGAAGAAACCCTTAATATTACCCTCGGACAATCTTTATTAGATGTAATTAATGAACCGTAAATCATTGACAATGGGCAATATAGAAAGAATACATGATATGACTATAATCTTTTGAGTCATATCAGAATTTTTCATAATAATTAGTCCACATCAAGCAGAATAGTTGATTGTCTTTAAATCTAACCTTAGTAAGTGAAATTTTAACCTAGTAAAGAAAAACCTTTAATACTTTCTTTAATAAATAAAAATCCATATTTTCTCGTATTAAAAATAACTAAATTCCAAATATAGGGATATTGAGGAAAACTCTTTAACAAAATTAACTCAGATAAAATATAGTATCTAGGTTTACCCCGATATTCAGGGGGGTTATCTTCAATTCTGATTTGTTCAGACAAGGGTAATATATGACCGATAATATCTCCATTTTGAGTAAAAAAATTAGCTTGAATAGCTAAACCTAATAAACGATCCAAACACCAAAAAGGAATATATTTAAATACAGAAAAAATAGTCATATTTTGACTCAACTTGATTAGAGTGTCTTTAACTAATTTTGTTTTCCACACTTTTTTGTCAAAATTTTCTGTATGTCTGCCATGATGATCTTTTCTATTACGCCACAAAATATTAATATCAAAAGAATTTTGCAAAGGTGCGATCGGCATTTCCTGTAAATAGTTTTCCTCCCAAGATGGCTCTTTATTTTCCTTTCTACCATCCCAAATGGGTAAATTATCCACAGAAGATGGAACAAAACTCCATGGCATTGACAACTTATCTTTTTCACCATAAACATAAGACTTTCGAGCCAATCGAAGTATCCAACTATCAGGGAAACGTTGAAAATAAATTTTCACAATTTCGGCAATCTCAGGAATTAAATATTCATCACAATTAATAGTCAAAGTATATTCTGCCCTTGCATTGTATAGTCCAGTCATCCTTTGTATAATCTCTCCCCGAAAAGGTGCATTTATCTGTTGGATACGATAATCATCTACTTGAACTTTTTTCATTCCAGGAGGATGAACCAAAATAAACTCTACATTACCTCTTACTTTCGCTAGATTATCTAGCCAATGAGCCGAAAAACCTTCCCTAGTGGGAGTTACAATAGTTAAATCAGGTTTTTGAAAAATAATATTATCCATATAAAATAGTGATTTATGGGAAAAATTTGTTTTCAAGATTAGATATTTACCCAGATTAAGTACATGACTATCATCAATTGGTTAACTTAAATTATTCCATCATAGATGAGTAGATCAGAATAGTTTCTTTTTATTTACTTAATAAAGAGTTTTACATTCTTGATTGTTAATTCTGCTATAAACTTTATATGTAAGAGTGACTTTTCAGAAGTCAATAATTGTCAAAAAAGTGTTAAACATAGTATTGAGACTAAGTGCTGATACAAGACTGTATTTTTGGATCAAATCAAGAGCCAAACTAACTTTATCCTTATTTCAGTTAGTAGCACCATTAATGTTTCCTTACTCATTAAACAAAAATTTCTGTGAATAACTCCTACTTATATCAATATCCCCCTTTAAAATCAGGAATACTCCTAAAAAGATACAAAAGATTTTTAGCTGATATTCAACTAGACTCAGGGGAGGTTATTACCGCCCATTGTGCCAACACAGGCCCGATGATAGGGGTATGTGAAGCAGGAAAAAAAGTACAAGTATCCCACAGCGACAACCCCAAAAGGAAATTGGCTCACAGTTGGGAAATGATAGAATTAGGAGAAAAAGAAAAAGTTTGGGTAGGTATCAATACAGCCTTACCTAACAAAATCATCAAAATTGCCCTTGAAAATAATTTAATTCCCGAATTAGCAGGGCAGTATGACACCGTTAAAAGTGAGGTTAAATTTGGGCAAGATAATAAAAGCCGTATTGATTTTGTTTTGACGGGAAAAGAGAATCAAAAACCCATTTATCTGGAGGTTAAAAATACTACCCTTACCCATAATAATATTGCCCTATTCCCCGACACAGAAACCACTAGAGGGCAAAAACACCTAAGGGAATTAATTGCCTTGTGCGATGAAGCTATTCCCGTGATGCTTTATTTTATCAATCGTAGTGATTGTGATTTATTTGCCCCTGCTAGAAAATTTGATCCCAAATATGGGGAGTTGTTTGATGAAGCAAGGGAAAAGGGAGTAAAAATTTTACCCTGTCGTTTTGATATATCCCCAGAGGGAGTTAAATATCTAGGTTTAGCTCATATTTCAGGGTAAACGGGAAAATAATTAAGGTGCGCTGTTATAAATCAAAACCCTAAAAAGGGACTTGAGAATATGCCGCCTCCGAAATACCGGGTAACTCTGCATATTTCCCTGTAACACTCTGAAACATACAATATACACAAGCCACCAAAGTACCCAAGAAAATCATATTGTAAAGGGTTTCCATGAATAATCCTCCAATACCCCCTGCCAATATACCCACAATCAGATTAACTAAAATTAATAAAATATCAATCAAAATCGCTTGCATAGCGTTATAACGCAAAAAATGGCTTAGGTTAGAATTTCTGATAACTAAAGCAAATAGAGCAATAAAAATAATAAAACGAGCAAAGGGAATTAAACTATAAAGATAAATTAGAGGAATTAAAGGAATGGTGATTAATCGCAAAAAAGGAAATTGATTAAACAAAAAACCCCCAAATTCTAAAACATAATAAAGGGGTATCAAATACACCAAAGTAGAAAACAGTTTATCTTTCCAGTCACTTGAGCCTAAGCGAGTCATAAAGTTAATAATTTATTTTATTTTTGTTATTTATTTTACTTATTCGATATTAACAAGATGAAAGCCCATCTGACACTGATACACTGTTGGTTGATTTTGTCCTAACTTGCCTAAACACTGTCCACAACCTAGTTTACCCTTTTGCCAACGGGGTGTACCTCCATGATTTGCCATTAGGCAACCATTACAAACTTTTTCCGTGGATAATAGTTGTTCATTTTGGAGAATTACTAACATAGCCTAGCCCTCTGTGATGCTTAACTCCCATATGTCCATTGTACTCTTTCCTCCAGAAAAACTGTATTAACTGATGCTTTACTTAACAATGATAGATATTTAGCTGATAATTTCTAAGTTACCCATCATGCCCAAGTCTTCATGATCTAAAATGTGACAATGATAAACAGTTTTACCAACAAAATTTTGGAAAGGAATTCTAATTTTAACCCTTTCCCCTCGTTTTACTAACACCGTGTCACGCCAGGCCAATAATTTTTCGGGAATATCATCACGACTAACGACTTGGAATGAATTAACGTGAATATGAAAAGGATGATCCATAATACCAGTGTTAATCAATTCCCATTCTTCCACGGTATCAAGGTTGACTGTAGTATCAATCCTCTGATGATTATAGGCTTTGCCATTAATTAAAAATGCCATGCCATTAGCCATGCCATGATTAAGGGTAAAACTTCTTGTTTGAGTTGGTGAGGGTAAAGGGTTAATCGAATTAAGTTGATTTGGTAGAGATAAGGGTTCGATATTATTATTTGATTCTACAAAATTAATGGTAGCTAGAGTTTCTGAGGAATTATTATTATTTCTTCTTCCCATCATTCCTCCCCCCATCATGCCCATTGCCCCACGATTGTAGGGTAGATTAATCATTTTGAGGGATGATAGCTGACTATCTCCTTGAATCATAATTTCTACCCTTTGCCCTGGAGTTAATAAAACACTATTCATCTGTTGGGGAGAATTAATTGCCCCCCCGTCGGTGGCAATTAGGAAAAAGGGATTATTTTCAAGGGATAGGTTGTAAAAACGGGAAGTGGAAGCGTTTAAGATTCTTAATCTCAACCATTCTCCTTTATTACAATTAATTTGGGGATTAACTTTACCGTTAACGGTAATTAAGTCTCCTTCTCTACCAGTCATTAAAGACATCATTCGAGAATCCATTAATTTTCCATCATTGTCTAATGCAAAATCTTGTAAGACGATAAATTCTTCCTTAGCTGATTTGATGGTAGAAATTTCCTCTAGTTTTCCTCTAACTACAAATAATCCTGCTAACCCCCCTGATAATTGTTCGGCGGTATTACCATGGAGATGGGGATGATACCAACCTGTAATACTTTGATGATCTTCTGGGATGGTAAATTCATAGTTATAGGTTTGATTGGGTTGTATTTCGACAAAAACATTGTCTGCTTTTCCTTGGGGTGAAATATGTAGTCCGTGATAATGTAAGTTGGTGGATTTATTAAGTTTATTGGTCAATGTGATTTTGACTTTATCTCCTGCTTTTGCTTCTAGCTGTGGGGCAGGTATTTGTCCATTGTAGGTGAGTAAATAAACTGTTTTATCACCAATATTTACTGGGGTTTCTTGGGCTGTTAATTCTACTTCTAATAAACCATTTTCACTTTTATAAATTTGTGGTTTTGTTTGAGCCCATGATATATTTTTGGTTGGCTTATGTTTTTTGTTTACTATGGTAGCTATTCCTGTGGTGGCTGATAGAAGTAAGTATAAAAGATGGCGACGATTGATGGTCATTGTATTTTATTTAATATTATTTACGTCAAATTTTTATTTTTTATTATGGTAATTATCAACGGCTATAATGATGTATAGTGATATTTTTATTGATAAAATTTCATTTTGTTAGGTATATACAAAAAATAATTGTAAGGTCTAAAACCTATTCATATTTACTCCTTTTTGTGGATTTAGTATGAAAGGTTTTGGGACATTTTAATATTGGGCAAATTGTTGTAATTTTCCTGTATTGGTGAAAGAAAATACGGCGTAGGGTTGAACATAATCTCCTGATTCCATACCAGGAGAGCCGATGGGCATTCCGGGAACTCCTAAACCTGCTATATTGGGCTTATTTTGAAGGATTTTTTTGATTTGTTCGGCGGGGACATGACCTTCTATGGTATAACCGTTGACAGTGGCAGTGTGGCAACTTATTAGTTGTTCTGGAACGTTGTACTGTTGTTTAATATTACCCATGTTATTGCTGACAAAGTCTCTGACGGTGAAGCCTTCTTTTTGTAGGTGTTTTATCCAGCTTTGACAACAACCACAGTTGGGATCTCGAAAAACACTGATGGTATGATTTAGAGGTTCACTTTTGGCAGATGGGTTGATTGTTAATAAACTAAGGCTAAGGGCGATCGCACTTACTGCCCCCAATGGAACGATAGATTTTAAAATGGAATTAATTGGTTTTGTTTTCACGGTATAAATACCCCATATCATTAAATGAGACTGATTTATTATAAACTCTCCAGTTAGATAGAAGGTCAAGGGGTAACAGAAACTATATTAAGTTCAGATAATCATAGTAAATCCGATTAGTAAAGTTTACTATTATCCACCGTGTAATAATTGACCATAAAAAATTAATATCTTTTGCCTGTTCCCTGCCTTAATTAGTATATTATTGAAACAGGATATTTAATATTAGTAGCTGTTTTCTCCCCCAATAACGACATTTTCAATGCGTAAACTAGGCCCAGCGCACCCTACCGCCAAACCAGATTGCCCTCCTTTACCACAACCCCCCGACTCATCCCAATAAAAGTCATCACCAATCGCACTTATTTGCGCTAAAGTTTTAAAGACATTACCAGAAAGAGTAACATTTTTCACAGCCTCGGCAATTTCCCCATCTCGAATCATCCAAGCCTCTCCCGCACTAAAAGTAAACATCTCGCCGTTTGTCATTCCCCCCAACCAATTAGAAGCATATACCCCCTCAGAAATATTACTAAATAAATCCTTAACAGGGGTTTCACCCCTACCAATCCAAGTGTTAGTCATGCGCACAATGGGGGGATAGTGATAGTTAAGACAGCGCGCGTTACCCGTGGGTTTTTCCCCCAACTTTCCTGCGGTTTCTCGAGAGTGTAAACGCCCCACCAAAACCCCATCCTTGATTAACTGGGTAGTAGTCGCCTTTGTACCTTCATCATCATAATAATAACTGCCCCGATGTCCCTCTGGCAGCGCCCCATCAAAAATTTGTAAAAATTCTCCGCCAAATTTGCGCCCCATGGTCATTACTTCCAATAAATCGGGATTTTCGTAGGCCATATCAGCCTCGGAAAGATGTCCAAAAGCCTCATGGACAAACAATCCTGTTAAAATGGGGTCGATGACCACGGGGTATTTTCCGCCCTTAACAGGGGGCAAACTGAGGGCATTGACGGCACGTTTAGAGGCACTTTCCACCTGGGTATCAAGGTTGGTTAAATCTTCATAGGCTTTTCTTGTGCCTGTGGTTTCCCTGCCTGTTTGTACTTGGTTTGTTTTTTGGGCGATCGCACTAAAACGCATTTCACTATCAATCCAAGATTGTTGAATCATACTGCCTTCAGAGGTTGCAAGGATTATTTCCTGTTGAGCATCATAATAGGTGACGGAAGCGGAATTGATGGCAGGGTGATAGTTTTTGAGAATTTGATAATAATGATCACACAAGGTTTTTTTATCGCCGAGGGGAATTAAACGGGGATTAGTGCCTGTGAGGGGTAAGCGACAACTAACTTCCACTGCTTCCACAGGGGCAAGGGTAGTTTCATCATCTCCTATGATACGGGCAAAGGCGATCGCCTCCTCTACCCTTTCTTTTAGTTGTGACAAATCATTAAAAGTGGCAAAACCCCAACCCCCTTTATAACAAGCCCTTACCTGCCCTCCCAATGAGATACCTTCGCTCAGGGTTTCCACCGCCCCATTACGCAGAGCGATATTTGTACCCTCAGAGTTTTCTAGGCGAATACTCAAAAAATCCACTCGTTTTTGATACTTGGCAATTAAATCTGATAACAGGTTACGATAATCTTTCATTTATAGGCAATGGGCAATGGACAATGGGCAATGGTGGTAATATTTTGAATAATCAATGGTTTTAGTCGTCAAAATATATTTCATGTCAAGTCTGCTTGATCACTGACAAATTAGCAGTATTAATATTTTAGTTCAATTTATTGAACGCAATACCATTAGCCGTGTAATTCATTACACGGTGGGACAACTGGGGTACAATCTATCTATAACGAATTATCTGAACTTGAATCACACTGTGATTAAGCAATGCCTAAAACTGATTACCCAAATTCAATCGAAATTAAACAATAGCTTTATCGTAAGATAATAGTTGTTAATTGTTAATTACTCCCACAATCCCTTACCCATAATTCTGGCGTACTGTTGAGCATTAATTAATATATCATCATACTTACCATCAGTATAGGTCAAATTGACGATCGCCCTTCCCTCCTCAATCATCATCCTGTTAATAAATAGATCATTTAACCATACATAAGCAGAAAGACGACCAAAGGAATCTTTTGAATTAAGATCGGTTTCTAAGGCAATAGAGGGAGAATTAATGGGGTTTCGACCATAATTTGTAAGTAGTTGCACCATGGTTTTTTCTGCCATTTCTCGTCCATCTTCAGGCACATCCAACCCCGTTAACCGCACCCCATAGACTTGATTATTGATAACCACCTCCAAAGTTTGCCCACTGACAACCCGCCGTAATTGCCCCAAAATAAGATTATCAACGGGCATCTGTTGCCCACAACCAGCAATTATCAAACCGATAACCACTATGACAAAAACGCCCTTGAGTTTTCTAATCATCCTCAATGGGGAAACCGAAACGCACCTTACCACGACCAAAATAACGTCCAAATTGTAACTCGTAAACCTCGTCTTCGTCTTGGGTTTCAACCACTAAATCCGAGCGAGGATAACTAACGCATAAAAGGGCATAACCTTGTTTTTGTAAATCAGGGGATAATCCCATGGCTTCGGGTTGATATATATCGCCTTCTAAAACCCTGACAGCACAAGTGGTACAAGCACCATTACGACAGGAAAAGGGAGCGTCGGCATCTTGATTTTCAGCGGTTCTTAAAATATACTGATCTTCAGGTACTATGACTGTTTTAGTGGTATTTTCTTGGCGGTTATGAATAGTTACCTTATAGTTTCGCATCGTCAATTATATCGTTAAGTAAATATATTAGGCTTTCCCATAACAATTATAACTAAACTGGTCAATGGATAATGGACAATTGACAATGGATAATTATGGTAAAAGACATCAGACAAAAAGTTCGTGAAGTGTTGATAATTACCCTCATTTTAAATATGACGGTGGTAGTTATTAAAGGGGTAATTGGCATTATCACAGGTTCGTTAAGTTTACAAGCTGATGCGCTTCACAGTGTCACTGATGGGGTAAATAATATTTTGGGTTTGGTGACAAATCAGCTTTCTTCCCCTATTCCAGATCGAGATCATCCCTATGGACATCAAAAGTTTGAAGCCCTTGGAGCGTTGGGGATTGCGGTGTTTTTAGGTATTGCTTGTTTTGAAATTTTACAAAGTGCGATCGCCCGTATTTTTTCAGCCACCGAAGCCATAACCATTGATACTATTCAGTTATGGTTATTATTACTCGTTCTAGGTATTAATATTTTTGTGGCATTTTATGAACGGGGGGTAGGCAGAAAATTGGGCAGTCAAATCCTCATCGCTGATGCCAGTCATACCATGGGAGATGTATGGGTGACTATCACCGTTTTAGCTGGTTTAATCGCTATTTGGGCATCCAATCAAGGTTATATCATCGCCCTACAAACCATTGATATATGGTTGGCTTTTCCTGTGGCTTTTCTCGTTTTTAAAAGTGGTTGGGATGTGTTACAAAACAATATACCATGGTTAGTGGATCAAATGGCGATCGCCCCTGAAGCAATTTATCACACCGTCATGGAAGTAGAAGGAGTCATCAACTGTCACGACATCGCCTCTCGGGGTTTATTGGGCAGACAAGTATTTATTGAAATGCACCTGGTTGTTAAACCCAAAGACGTAGAAACAGCGCACCTAATCACCGAAGAAGTAGAAAAAAAATTAGAACAAAAATTCTATCCTGCCCGTATTCTTATTCATGTTGAACCTTCATCCTACGAATCTGATCATATCACCTTTGAGGATAATCGATAATCAACTATCATCACCCCTACCCCCCATCACCATCACCGTTACTCCTTATCACCCTTACCCCCCATCACCATTACTCCTCATCACCCCACCGAGACGATTTTTTCACAAATCCTAACTATTCCCTAAAAACCATAAAAATTAGACTACCATAGAAATAGGTAAAAAGTTAAACAGTTATGAATTATCCCACGGTAGAAAATGTATCAATAACTAATAATTGGGCAATCATTGATCATCAACCCGTAACTGTTTCTCCAGAAGCTACTTTTTTGGAAATATTAAAAAAGTTTGAGCAAGGATGTGACTGTTTAATCGTTGTTGATTGTCACATTCCCTTAGGAGTGATTACCACAGAAATAATCATTAAAATTATTACTACAGGGGTTAATATATATTCTCTGAGGGCAAAAAGTTTTTGTCAAAGTTTCCCTTGTCAGCAAGAAGCAAAATTAACCGATATTTTTACCATTGCCCAAGGATTATTTAAAAAAAAATATGATATTTATGGTTGTTTAAATCATCAAGATCAATTAAGTGGTATTATTACAGCAAAAAGTTTAATTCGTTATTTATTAACCGATACTTTATATCAAAGAATATCCCTCAAAAGCATTTTTAAACCAAACTTAATTTTAATCAGTAAAGAAAATAGTATTTTAGATATTGCTGAAAAATATATCGATGCCCATGGAAAATCTGGATTTATTGTTAATGATGATGGGCAATTAAAAATAATATCCCCCCATAATATTGTTAAGTCTTTAATGGATACTAATTGGCATAATGAGCGAGTAAACAAATTAAATCTAGCTAATGTTCCATCTTTTTGTTTAGAACAAAAAATACCCACAATAGTTAATGTTTTACAACATAAATGGGGGGTATTAATACACCATAAAAATATAATCCCTGAACAACAAACATCTAAATCTTTTTGTGAGTTGGGATTAAGTGATATTTCTGATAATTTTATCGAAGAATTGAGCCTCATTAATGCCGATAACTTAATAGAAGTGCTTAATCCTATTTGGCAACAAAACTATTTAAAACAACAACAACAAGAGTTAGATAATCTTAGAACTGCGGTACGATTAGAACAAAAGCAAGTTGAACAAGAAAAATTATTATCTAGTCTTAGTTATCGTATTCGACAATCTTTAAACTTAGATGATATTTTAGATAATACCGTTAACGAGGTTCGTTATTTTTTAGGGTGCGATCGTGTTATTGTTTATCAGCTATACCCCGACGGAGATGGGGTGATTATCGCTGAATCGGCAGGGGAAAACGTGATGTCGATTTTAGGGCGAGTTGTGCAAGATCATTGTTTTGCTAAAGATTTTATCAAACCCTATTTAAATGGTAGAATTCAAGCAACAGATAATGTCTTTACTGCTAACTTATCTCCCTGCCATCTTGATTTACTATTACGTATTCAAGTACAAGCTAATTTAGTTGTACCTATCATTTTCCATGATAATCTATGGGGTTTGTTGGCCGCTCAAAACTCCTTCCATCCCCGCCATTGGCAAAATGACGAACTAGACTTATTACAAAAATTAGCGGCTCAAGTGGCGATCGCCATTCAACAATCAGAATACGCCCAAAAAGCCCTCCAAGTAGCAGAATATCAAACTGCCATAGCCCATCTAGGCAACACAGCCCTTACCACTAATAGCCTAGAAACCCTAGAAAAAACCACCGTCCAAATTATCGCCAAAACCCTCAAAATCGAATATTGTAACTTGCTTGAAATACAACATAATCAAGCCGCCTTTGTCCTCAAAGCAGGGGTAGGATGGCAGGATATGTGGCTAGGAGTGGCTAGGGTGGGTTCTTCTCCCCGTTGGATGCCGGGGTACACCATGACCATTAAACAGCCTGTCATCACCGAAGATTTGCTAGTAGAAACAAGATTTAGCCCCCCTCCTTTCTTGCACAACACCAATATTGTCAGCGGTGCTATGGTGAATGTTGGTAGCGATGATAATTACTTTGGTATCATTGGCGTTTATAGTCAACATCAAAGAAAATTTAGCCCCGAAGAAATCAACTTTTTACAAACCGTCGCCAACGTATTAGCCACCGCCACCCTACGCACCAAATCTCAACGACAACTAGATTATTTCTTCAATTTATCCCTTGATATGTTTTGTATAGCAGGGGTTGACGGCTCATTTAAACGGGTAAACTCAAGTTTTTCCACTACCCTTGGTTACGGTGAGGAGGAGATGATAAATAAAAATATGCTTTGTTTTGTGCATCCCGATGATGTGGAAATCACCGCCGAAGAATTAGAAAGACTGGCTAGGGGTTTTCCTTCCCAAAATTTCGAGAATCGTTGGCGCACCAAAGAAGGTTTGTATCGTTGGTTGGCATGGAAAAGTTTACCCTATGAGGAGGGAACTTTTTACGCCGTAGCCCGGGATATTACTTTGGCAAAACAAGCGGAGGAACAATTACGCAGTTTAAATGAAGAATTGGAAACGAGGGTAAAAGACCGTACCGAAGAATTAGAGCAAACCACTACCCAGTTACGTACCTTTGTACAAACCGCAGGAACAGTGTTGGTGGTACTCAATCAAAGTTATCGTATCATGGAATGGAACGAGGAGGCGGAAAAAATATTTG
Organism: Cyanobacterium stanieri LEGE 03274; assembly: GCF_015207825.1. Taxonomy (NCBI): domain Bacteria; kingdom Bacillati; phylum Cyanobacteriota; class Cyanophyceae; order Chroococcales; family Geminocystaceae; genus Cyanobacterium; species Cyanobacterium stanieri. Next base: position 1,681 of record NZ_JADEWC010000032.1, on the reverse strand, counting down.
GTTGGACGAGGGATTCTGTATTAGGGGAAGACTACTTTTTATTGTTTGTTGCCCCTAGTGATAGGGATAGTTTGAGGGAAAAATTAGATATTACTTTGGTGGAAGGAAAGGTACAAAGAAATTTAGAAAGTAAAGTAATGGTGGCTGATGGCACTGAAAGGACTTTATTATGGAATGTTAATCGTTTTACTGATGGTAAGGGGGAGGGTATCGGTGTTATTGCCTGTGGGCAAGATATAGAAGAAGTGAGATTAGCACAACTCAGGTTGAAGTTGAGTGAGGAAAGATTTCGTAGTATTTTTAATCAAGCGGCGGTGGGCATTGTACAAGTTAGCCTCCCTGGTAAGTTAGTGTTGGTGAATGATAAGTTTACTCAGTTGGTGGGCTACAATCGTCATGAGTTATCGGAAATGGATTTCCATGCCCTCATTCACCCCGATGATGTGTCTGATACGTTAACGGATTTGTCGGAATTGTTGGCGAGTAATCGGGCTACTTTTGAGCGGGAAATTAGGATAAAACGCCCTACGGATGATTATCTTTGGATATATCTGACTATGTCCGTTGTATGGGTATCCGTTGAACCATCTTACTTCATCGCTGTAATTAATGATATAAGCGATCGCAAACAGGCCGAAGAATCTTTACAAAAAAGCGAATCTCGTTTAAATAGTGTTCTTAGTTCATTACAGGATGTAGTATGGTCAATGTCTTTACCTGATATGAATTTACGCTACATTAACCCCGCCTGTGAGATTTTATACGGTCATTCCCCCGCTTCTATTTTAGCTAATCGAGGACTATTATTAGATATGGTTGCCCCAGAATATCGTCAAGTGGTAGAGGATACATGGCAGGATATTTTGGAGGGTTATAAACTAGGAATTTTACAAAATGAAACTAATCGGAATTGGGAATTAGAATATAAAATTATTTTATCCACAGGTAAAGAAAGATGGATTAGGGAGCGATCGCACATAGTCTATGATAGATATGGTAGGGCGGTAAGCATTGACGGAATTTCCACCGACGTAACCCAACGCCACGAAGCCGAAGAAAAACTATTTAAATCCCTCCAAGAAAAAGAAGTATTACTCAAAGAAATCCATCATCGAGTCAAAAATAACCTCTACGTTATCTCAGGATTACTCAACCTGCAATCAAGCTATGTAGAAGATGAACAAGTGCGCAACCTTTTCCATGATAGCCAAAACCGTATCCAAACCATGGCAGTTATCCATGAACAATTATACCAATCCGATGACCTCTCCGAAATAAATCTTGCCGACTACATCAACCGCCTAGTATCTAATCTATTTCTTTCCTACAACAATAGCCGAGAAGGCATCAAACCCGTAACCAACCTCGCTGAATGTTATCTCAACATTGAAACTGCCATCCCCGCAGGTTTACTCATTAATGAATTAGTTACCAATGCTTTTAAACACGCCTTTCCCCACGGTAAAGGAGAAGTAACCATTAATCTTTCTCTCAAAAATAAGCAACATATCATGCTTGAAGTAAAAGACAACGGTAAGGGTTTCCCCGACGATTTATAGTTAATCAAAATAAGAATGAGACATTTAACTAGTACAATAATTGTAAATTATTTCATCTAAACTTGTTTCGCTATTACTATACATTCTTGCTCTTTTTAATGCACTAAAATCATGTTCAATGT
>NZ_JADEWC010000031.1 GCF_015207825.1 Cyanobacterium stanieri LEGE 03274 | reverse complement strand
CCCTATCTCCTCATCACCCCCACTCCCCATCACTGAAAAGGAGAAAAAGAACCTCCTAAACCTTCCACAATGGTTTGAGTATTGAGCATTAATTTTTTTTGATAAGTTTCCGCTCCCGAACCTGATTCCCCCAGACCATCGGCAAATAGAGGATTATCCGCTACTTTAACATTTGCTTCCGTGGCAACGGTGTTAATGATAGTTCTACTGACAGAACTTTCCACAAAAATAGTAGGCACATTAGAATCTTGAATTTTTCTGACCAAATCTCCCACCCTCCCCGCAGTGGGTGCTTCTTCGGTACTAACTCCCTGTAAAGCACTATTAGACTGTAACCCGTAAGCACTTACAAAATAGCCTAAAGAACCATGATTACTAACCAAAATTCTCTGATTAGGGGGAATTGTCTCTATTTGTGCCTTAATCCATTCATCGATCGCCCCTAACTCATCATTAATCAGATTAGCTTGATCTTGATATAACTGGGCTTGATCTGGTTGCAACTGGGCTAATTGTTCCGCAATCACATTAACTATTTCTATGCCATTACTTCCATCGTGCCAAACATGGGGATCGGCAAATTCCTCCTCATCTCCATGGCTGTGATCATGACCATGATCATGACCATCATCCCCCCTCATCATAATTGGTTCTGGCACAGCCTGTTCATATACCGCAACCTTGGGAGCTTCGTTGGCCGTCGCCTCAATTAAACTAACCAAGCTAGGTTCAAAGCCATAACCACCATATAAAATCAAATCCGCCTGATCCATCTCTCGACGATCATCAGGAGTCGCTTGATAAACATGGGGATCAATCCCCGCATCCACTAAACAATTTAAATCAATGGTTTCTTGGGCTATTTGACGGGTTAAATCACAAATTACATCCGTAGTTGTCACCACCAAAGGTAAATCAACGGTTTCTGTTTCCGAGTCCACATTCTCCCCCACTTGATTGGTGCTGGTGGGAGCATTACAGCCAAATAAAGCCCATAAGGCTAACAAGGAGCAAATAAAACGACCGTGGCGAAAATTTAACATTATGACCCTAATATTTTATGATGGTGATAGTCTAAAATATCATGAGAATGATAATCATTTATTCATAAAATCTATGTTAGAGGTTCAGCAAGTAGCTGTCAACTATCGAGGCATTATTGCGGTAGAAAATATAAGTTTTTGTCTCACCTCAGGGCAAATAGTTGGAATTATAGGACCTAATGGAGCGGGAAAAAGTTCTTTAATTAAGTCAATTTTGGGCTTAATTCCTCTGGCACAAGGAAAAATTACTTATCGTTCCCAAGCCTTATCAAAACAGTTGGATCAAGTGGCTTATATACCCCAAAGGGCGCAAATTGATTGGGATTATCCTATCACCGTAGAAAGGGTGGTAATGATGGCAAGAATTCGTCATCGTCCTCTATTCCGTTCCCCTTCCCGACAGTCAAAGGAGACAGTTAAAAATGCTTTAGAGAGGGTGGGAATGTGGGATCTGCGCGATCGCCCCATAGGTCAACTATCAGGGGGTCAACAACAAAGAGTATTTCTAGCCCAAGCCCTCGCCCAAGAAGCAGAATTATTTTTGTTTGATGAACCCTTTTCAGGGGTGGACAAAAAAACTGAAAAAATGATTTTTAAGGTATTAGATGATCTAAAAAAACAAGGAAAAATTTTGTTAGTAGTGGGTCATGAGTTGAAGGAAACTTCTAGGGAATATGACCGTTTTTTGTTAATTAATAAACAGTTGATTGCCAATGGTTCTCGCAGTGAAGTAATTACCCCTGAAAATCTGCAAAAAGCCTATGGAGATAATGTTATTTTATTGACTAACAATTTAGGGAAAAGGGAATAGGGAACAGGGAATGGTGTTACTTTTTATTTTTTTACTATCTTGTTACCCTTTATATTAATATTTTTCGTTTTATTTAAAAGACTTTAATTAATAGTTATTTAGTATTGTTATTGAAGATAATATGTTGGATTTTTTGCTTGAACCCTTATCCTTTGGATTTATTCGTAACTCCATGGTAATGATTGTTTTATTGGGGGTGCTTTGTTCGATTACAGGCAGTTTCTTGATAGTACAAAGAATGGTTTTTTTTGGTGAAGTAATTGCCCATGCTGTGTTACCCGGACTGGCGATCGCCTTTTATGTTGGCATAGATTTATTTATCGGGGCATTCATCTCAGGGATGTTAAGCAGTTTGATTATTGCTTGGATTCAATCCCAATCGAGGGTAAAAGTAGATGTAGCCATGTCTTTAGTTTTCTCGGGATTTCTCGCCCTAGGAATACTATTAATTAGCGTTTTACAAAGTAGAATCGACTTACATAGTTTTCTGTTTGGAGACATTTTAGGGATTACAGTTAATGATTTGTGGCGTACATTTTTTATCACTATTTCTGTCCTTATTTTCGTTAAACTATTTTATCCCCATTTACTTTTTTATACCTTTAATCCTCTCGGCGCTCAGGCGATTGGTTTACCAGTACAATGGATTAACCTCGGGCTTGTTTCTGTGACCACCTTAGCTATCATTGCTAGTATGCAAGCGGTAGGGGTTTTATTAGTAGTTTCCCTGTTAGTAGGCCCTGCTATTACTGCCTATCTATTGGTTAAAGAATTACACCAAATGATCATTTTAGGGGCAATTTTAGGGGGTATTAGTGGAATTTTGGGCATCTATATTAGTTACTATCTCAATGCACCATCAGGGGCTGCCATCGTCCTCGTCGTAACAGTTTTATTTCTTTTTGCCTTTCTATTTAGCCCCAAGGAAGGAGTTTTAACCCGTCCTCAATTTTTCAGTAAACCAAATCGATTAATTCGCCATCTAGTGAAAATTAAAAAATAAATTATTAAAATTCTCCCAAGAAAGCAGATTCTAAGGTGCGATCGCCCTTATTCTGTCAAGGATTGTTGTAAATTCATCGAGTCACAACCCATAAAATCAGCCCGAATAAAACCCATATTATCACCCATAACACTAGGTCTAACCCTTACCCAATAATAACCCTGTCTATCTCTAGGGGGCATACTATCATCATCCGTCATATAACCATCCCAACTGTAGTGCAAATCATCACCATGACGCACTCGATTAACCACAGAATGATTAGTACCGGGGCCAGATCTTATATTTACAACCCCATTACCGCTATTAGTACAAACCTGCAAATGAGTTGCACTCCAAGCCCTATTAACAGGGGTAAAAGAAAAAAGAAGGGACGCAAGAAGTAAAGTTTTGAAACTCATAATTATTAATTTTATTTAATATCAAATTTAGTTATTTACTCATCAATTATATAAACTAAATCCGTGAATCATAATATAACTCAGTTCAATTTATTGAACGATGAACTATTAGCCTTGTAATTCATTGCAAGGTAAGTGATGATATATTTCTATTACAAAATATAAAGTTTTTTAAGAATTGTCATCATATCTCAACATTTATCCCTTTTTTAAAACTAATAAGTATCAAAGAATACTAAAAAGCTACAACTAAAACCTTTACATAAAAGCAACTAAGAAGGTTCACACGTTATATTAATAAATGTAAAGCAGTAATTAAGTTTTTTAAATAAATCAAACTTAATCAAAGCAATTATCAAAAAATAACCATGAAATTAAGTTCCATCATTAGTACAACATTAGAACCCCGTTGCCAAATCCGTTGGACAGAACAAACCGCCTGGACACTATTAAGAGTCGTTATTGGTGTCATGATGATTCATAATGGCCTAGACAAATTAGGTAATATTGAAAGTTTTGCTGAAGCCTATGTTTCTTATATTGGCTTACCCTTTCCTATCTTCTTTAGCTATGTTGCCGCCTATACAGAGTTAATCGGTGCGCCCTTGGTAGCTATCGGGTTATTAACAAGACCAGCTGCTTTAGGTTTATTTGGTACTATGTGTGTAGCGATGTACCATCATATTCTCGTAGCTGGTTTAAGTCTTCCCTATTTAGAATTATCCGCCATCTATGCTGGTTGCTTTTTCTTTTTCCTCGTCAACGGTGGAGGTTTATTTTCTGTGGATGCGGTACTATCTAATTTAATTAACAAAAATCTTTTCAACCAGAAAATTGAGCAAACTAAGCTATTAGAGAAAGTTTATCAGGACTCTAATTCTGAGGAGCAAAAATCACTTTCTTAGTGATGATATGACATTTACAACAATGGGTAAACAAGGATAGATTTGAGGATTTAGGCTTAAGGTTTAACTAATCTAATTTTAATTAACTTTGAATTTTCGATGATTAATTTTTCCTATCCAATCCCTAACACTTTTTCTAGCTCAATTATTTTATCCCCTTCCCAGAGGGGATTTTTTTTATTTAAGTTTGGCTAATACTAATTTGAATTAGGGATCAATAAAATATATAATCTTTGAAATATCAGGGGTGTGTCGAAATCCTACGAAAGTCAAGAAAGATAAAGTTTTATTTCACAAAGCTCAAAAAAAATGTTATCTATAATACGATTATCCAAATATAGAAATTTTTATCGTATTTTCCGAGGTTAATTATACGTTATGACCAGAAAAAAAACTAAAACTGGAACTGGTTTGGGAAGTTCTAAGTCGAAAGTTAATATAACCCTTACCCCAGAAGCTAATGAAACTCTGGTAGCTCTTGCAAAGGAGACAGGGTTAACAAAGTCTAAACTATTTGAGCAAATTTTAATTGGTGGATTCGTTATTAATAGCCAAAATGCAGATAAAAAAGTTATTTTGCATGATGAAAGTGAGGGAGAGCAGAAGTTTTCTATCGCTCAAGTAGATGAAGATAATCAAGATAGTGGGGGTGATTCTATTTCCTCTAAGGAGGATGCCACAGCATCAGATAAACAACAATACCTCGACAAAATAGCTAAGTTGGAAAAACAACTGGATGAGCAAAAAAGTTTGGTAGCTGATAAGTCTAAGGATAATCAGGATTTAGTTAGTAAGGTAAAGGCTCAAGAGGATGAAATTAAGTCTATTGAGAAGAAATTAGATGATAAAAATAATCAGGTAAAAGGTTTAGAGGATAAGTTAAATAGTGTAACTCAGACTTTAGAAAAAAGTGATCAATCGAGCCGAGTTGAAAAACTTAATCAGGAGTTAGATTCAAGTCATAATACTATTAATAGTTTGAAGGAAAAAGTATCTAGTTTAGAATCTTTAATTGAGGAAAAAGATCGGCATATTAAGAGCTTAAAAGAGGAGCTTAGTGGTTTAGAAAGTAAAGTAAAAGATAATGAAGATAATGAGAAGTTAAAGTCTGTAATTGAGGAAAAACAACAAGAAATTGATCGGTGTCGTCGAGAAATTGCCACTAAGGAACAAGAAAAAATTGCTCTGAGTCAAAATTATGCAACACAACAGAATACTATTAGTCGGAGTTTAACTCAGGAGAATGCGCAACAAAAGGCTTTAATTGCTAGTTTAAATAAACGTTTAGCTGATTTGGAAACGGTGGCTAGTATTGGGGAAAGAATGCTTAATAAGTGGCGTAAATAATGGGTTTATACCAAATCTGATTTAGAAAATATATCATAACTCTCCTTGCGATGAATTACAAGGCTAATAGTTTATCGTTCAATAAATTGAACTCAGGTATATTTTAATTCAGGGATTTATAGTATTATTCGGTGGTTGTGTCCCATAAAAAAAAGCTGATCTTTGGTTTAGATCAGCCTTTAATTATTTAGTTTTGTATGGGCGATCGCCCATAACCCAAAGCCTTATAATTGAGGGATAAACTGTTCTTTTTCAGGAACTTCAGTATATTCAGCCACAATCTGGCGGAATTCTTCACCATCAATGGTTTCCCTTTCAATTAAAAGATCCACGAGGCGATCGATTACTTCACGATTATCCCGAACAATTTGACGAGCTAATTGATGACCATGTTCAGCAATCATACGAATTTGATCATCAATGCGGGAAGCACTTTCTTCGGAATACTCAGCACGGTTCATAAAACCACCACCAAGGAAAACCTCTCCCCCTTGTCCTTCGAGGGATAAAGGCCCCATGTCACTCATACCAAAACGAGTTACCATCTGTCTTGCCATCCCAGTGACTTGCTGTAAATCACCTCCAGCGCCCGTGGTAACTTCATCATCACCAAAGATTTCTTCCTCGGCGGCACGTCCTCCCATTGCCCCTGCAATCCTTGCCATAAGCTGGGATTTGGTGGTTAAACCTTGTTCCTCGTTAGGGGTAAACCAAGTTAAGCCTTGGGCTTGTCCACGGGGAATCAGGGTTACTTTTTGGACAGGATCATGATCCTTTAAAAGAGTACCAACGATCGCATGGCCCACCTCATGATAGGCAATCAAGCGCTTACTCTTACTATCCACAAGGGGAGTTCCCTCCATCCCTGCAATGACACGATCCACCGCATCATCAATTTCACTCATGGTGATTTCAGGTTTACGACGACGGGCTGTTAAAATGGCCGCTTCATTGAGAAGGTTTGCTAAATCTGCTCCACTAAATCCAGGGGTACGACGGGCGATCGCCTCGATGGACACCTCAGGGGCTAACTTTTTATTACGGGCATGGACATCCAACACCCCTAAACGACCTTTAAAATCAGGGGGATCAACCATTACCTGACGGTCAAAACGACCAGGACGCATCAGCGCAGAATCAAGCACATCAGCCCTGTTAGTCGCTGCAATAACGATAATACCAGTGTTACCCTCAAAACCATCCATCTCAGTCAGAAGTTGGTTTAAAGTTTGTTCCCTTTCATCATTACCGCCACCGATACCAGCGCCACGCTGACGACCTACCGCATCAATCTCATCGATAAAGATTAGACAAGGGGCATTTTCCTTCGCTTTTTTGAACAAATCACGGACACGGGAAGCACCCACACCCACAAACATTTCCACGAATTCAGAACCAGAAATGCTGAAGAAAGGAACTCCTGCTTCCCCAGCGATGGCCTTAGCCAACAAGGTTTTACCAGTTCCTGGAGGGCCTACCAATAATACACCCTTAGGAATACGAGCGCCCACGGCCGTAAACTTTTCAGGCTGTTTAAGGAAAGTAACAACTTCTTGTAATTCTTCTTTAGCCTCATCAATTCCAGCCACATCATCAAATTTGATGCCAGTTTTAGCATCCATTTGGAAACGAGCCTTAGACTTGCCAAAACTCATCGCCTGTCCAGGGCCTCCTGGCATATTGCTAGAACGACGGAAAAGGAAAAATAAGGAAGCAATTAATAATACAGGGAATACTAAATTACCTAAAATTCCCCAAACAGCGCCTTCGTTACGCATGGGATGAGTATCAAAACTAATACCAGATTCCCTTAATTTACTGATTAATTCGGGGGAAGACCCGGGTAAATCAACCCTTAATCTTTGTACCTGACGTAATTCAGGGTCAACGGCTTCCACAATGGCAGTGCGTCCACCTTCGTATAAATCAACGCTACTAACTCTACCTTTATCTATATATTCTAAAAATCTACCATAGGTCATACGGGTACTAGCAGTGTTGCCAGTATCGCTCATGTTGTTGGGAGCAAAACTGCCTTGCCAGAGGAAAAATCCCACTACCAAAAACGGGATTGCCCACAATAGTATAGTTCGCCAAGGTGTTTTCATATTTTCTTAAATCCTCTTTTTACTATGGGGAAGTGAGCTAACACTTTCCTTTAATGTTGTCTTTTATTTAATTATTAACAATAATAACAACTACTTCTTAACTAAAGTTAACATAATTCTCATCTTAAAGGCAAAACTCCTTGGAGGGAAAACCACACCAACAGCCACAGGGGCAAGAGAGAAAAAAGGATCACTGTTAATGGTCAATTTTTTCTCCCTATGTCCTACAACCTACATGGGGGAGGCAATGTCACCCACTCGAAAACCTGAGCCAGAAATGATACGTCCTTCGCTAGAGTTGGAGTCCACGTTTAAAAGCTCAATTACTCCCAATTGATTGGTCATGCGACGAATAACTTCCCCCGTTTCAGGATCTTTAATTTCTCGGGAAACCCTTTCAATGGAAAGTCGTAAACCGTTGCGATAGCCATGGCTGCTACCACGATTAATAATGACGCTATTTCCTGCCACATCGGCTACTAATCCTGAGGTTGTGGGGTTTACTCTGGCAATGGACGATAGCTGGGCTTGTCTTTGATTCATTTCGTTAATAACTTCTTTGGCGGCATCTTGGGTGGCCACAGATAATAAAGTGCCGTCATTGTTGGTGGATGTTCCTACCCCCACTCCACGCACCCTCAGTTGTCCATCAACTTGGGTAACTTCTGATTTTCCTTCAGCACTCATCATGATTTCCCCTGTGGTGGTATTAATTAGGCGGGTGTTGATGGTTACTAGGGCTTTTTTTGTTTGATTACCGAAGCCGAAACCAAAGAAGCCAAATCCTGTGTCTCTGTCTTGGAGATCGAATTGGGTAATAGAACCTACCATGATTAGTTCTACCCCTAGTAAGCGTCCTATTTGGGCTGCGGTGGCGTTATCTACTCTGTCACTGGCGCCGAAGTTTTGTTCATCGAGAATGTCTTGGATGCGACTACGTTCGATTACTCGATAGTTTCCGCTGTTGACTAATTCGCTAACGATAATTTCGCTCACTCCACGGGCTGAGCCTTCGATTAGGTTAAGGTAGCTAGGGTTACTTAAACTGTTATAGTCGAAGTCCATGACTGCTAGTCTAATTTTTTCTTGATTGTTTTGGGCTAGAAGGTTTTGGCTGGGTTTACTGTGCGCTGGGGCAATTAAGGGACTAATGTTAGTGGTTATCATTGATGCTCCTATGAGGCTAGAGGCGATCGCCACGGGAACTAATTTATAGGCTCTTTTTTTTGTGATGCTCATAGCTATTTTTATATTTTTTAGGGTTAAACTTTATCTAAAATTATACCAACTATTATTGTGACGTTATTATGGCAAAATTGTTCCTCAAAAAAAGACAATTTCAATTTCTTTTATATTTCTTGTTAGTAATGTTTTAGAGGTATTTTCTAAATAATAGAGCGAATACCTTTGTTATTTTTTTGACTATCTTTTTGATAGCGTGGAATGATATGTATATGGCTATGCATTACTTTTTGCCCTCCAGCTTTATTAACATTAAATCCCACATTAAAACCGTCTGGATTATATTTTTTTACTAATATTTTTTGAATAAAGTTGACCATTTGCCAACATTTTTTTTGATATTCTAAGGGTAGATCAAAATAGCTAGAACAATGTATTTTAGGTATAATTAAACTGTGACCTTGACTGAGGGGATAGCCGTCTTTTATGGCATAGCTCAACGTTGATTCGGTAATTAATTCTAGTTTTGGATAAGGGTTACAAAATATGCAATATTCTTTTCTTTTTTTGATTTGATTATAGGGAATATATTCATAAATTTCGCAAAATTCGTCTTGATATAACGATAAAAAAGGCAATTTTACTAATCTTTGATAGGTTTGTTTTTTATGCACATAATGGGTTCTATATCCTTCTTTTTTTAAGTCTCTCCTTACGGCAAAATATGCTTTTCCTGATGGTTTTAGCATATGGGCGATCGCCATTATAACTTCTTCTTGCTCCTCAGAAAATACAACATTGAGAACATAAAAACAAATTATAGTATCAAATTTTTCTTGGGGATATTCAGGGAAATAATGAGGATCATAACCTATAATATTTAATCCTTTTTCCCCTAGTTTTTTTACGTCATTCCCTAGTCCACAACCAAAGTCTAAAATTTTGCCTTTTAATAGTTGATTATTTAACAAATATCTAGCAGGAAATGATAAATATTTTCTATCGATAGCGGTTAAATGACTATATTTATTTTCCTCTGGATTATCCATTATTCTTGATGATTAATTCGATAAAGAAAAAGAGATTATATTAAATACTTAAATGTTTGCGACAAATAAACCCTCTAAAATGACATCTCAGTCGAGTTATATTTATAGCAATTTTTTTTAAGATTTCATATAAAATATAAAAATAATAATAAAGGGGAGTGCCAGATTTTATTTATCTTCTAATACTAAATCCTATCAGTAAAATTTTGCATTTCCTATCTTATAAGTTATTACACGGCTAATAATGAGGGTTCAATAAATTGAACTAAAATTAATTATTTTAATAGAGTGGTTAACTAATTTTATTCGTTTACTCTCGTGAGCATATTTATTATTACCTTAAATTATTTTCTAGTAAAACGTAATGTTTCAATGGATTGAGCAGTTAAGAATAAACCTAAAATAATATAGCTAAAAAAGATAATTAAACTAGAGGTAGTAAAAATACCCTGAACAAATTCCTCATAACTTTTAATTACAGATAACTGATTAATAAATTCACCGATGGGGTTTTGAATATTATTAGTTAAAGCATCTAAAATAGAAATAAATATTACCAAAACAAAAGTTATAATTGCCGAAAAAATCGTACTTTCAGTAAGGGAAGAAATAAACATTCCTAAGGATAGGATAGCACTAGCAAGGAGAATTAAACCCATATGGGCTAACAAAGGCACAGCGGGAGGAATAGGCGGATTTGAAGTGCTAAAGGCGATCGCCTCGTACAACAAGATTGGTACAATCATAGTAATATAAAACACCACTACCCCCAACAATTTTCCCACAGCCACCACCCAATTAAACACAGGAGAAGTCGCTAGAAGCTCAATAGTGCCTATTTTTCTTTCCTCGGAATATAATCCCATAGAAAGCATTGGTAAAAGGAAAATTGTAATCGAACCCATGATACCAAAAAACACTTGAATAAATTCATAAGGTACATCCCGAGGACTCGTATTACCCAATTGTTCTTGTAATGCTACATTTTGAATTATCCCTTCTTCACTAAATAAAATAAACAGAAAAAATATTCCTGAAATTAACCAAAAAATACTAGCAATAGCTAAAGCCAAAGGAGAATTAAAATAACCTTGTAACTCTTTTTGAAAAATAGCGATTATATTATTAAAAATTTTCATAAAATAAAAAATTAAAGCGAAAACAAAGTAAACATATAGCAACTTTCATATTAGTAAGGTAGAAAATGAGCTATTTTTAGGCAAGAGACAAGAGGCAAAAGATAATAATTGTCCATTGTCTATTGTCAATTTCCCTTAACTAACCATTAATTTCCTTAGTCCATTGAATAATAGCATCTGCCACCGTCTCAATATCCTCTCGGGGTAATTCTGGATAAATAGGTAAACTCAAAACCTCAGAAGCTAATTGAGTAGTCAGAGGATGGGGGGTATATTGATTTTCATATACTGGTAATTGATCTTGAGGAATGGGATAATAAATCATACTACCAATACCCTTATTTGCAAGATATTCTTTTAAATCGTCTCTCCTACCATTAGTTACCCTGATAGTATATTGATGAAATACATGACCCTTAGAAAATTGAGGTACGATAATAGCATCATTATTCCCCAACAATTGGTTATATTGACGGGCAATATCTTGCCTTGTTTGATTCCATTTTCTAATATATTTCAGCTTTACCCTTAAAATAGTTGCTTGAATACTATCAAGGCGGGAATTATAACCCAACATTTCGTTATGGTAATTCTTTTTTGCTCCATGTACCCTTAACATTTTCGCTAATTCAGCAATAGAATCATCATTGGTGGTAATCATTCCTCCGTCTCCGTATGCCCCAAGATTTTTGGTAGGATAAAAGGAAAAAGCGCCCACATCACCGATACTACCTACATATTTTCCCTCAATGTCATGGCGTTGACTCTCCTTACATTGTTGCCCACATCCTAAACAATCACCATGGTATATTGCCCCAAAGGCTTGGGCGCAGTCTTCAATGATTTTTAATCCATATTCTTGGGCAATATCTCTAATTTGTGCCATTTTGGCGGGTTGCCCATATAGATGCACAGGCATAATCGCTTTTGTGTGGGGGGTAATTTTTTCCTTGATACTCTCAGGGTTGATATTAAAGCTATCTTCTTCTATGTAGGCGAAAATTGGTTTTGCCCCCACTAGGCTAATGGATTCAGCGGTAGCATAAAAAGAAAAAGGGCTAGTGATTACCTCATCTCCTACGCCGATATTTAATGCCCTCAGGGCAATGATTAGGGCATCTGTGCCAGAGTTTACACCAATGGCATGGTTAACCCCTAAAAAATTAGCTATTTCTTGTTCTAATTTTTGAACTTCTGGACCTAATACAAACTGGGTTGATTCTAGCACAAGGGCGATCGCCCCATCAATTTCAGACTTCAATTGTTGATATTGTAGTTTTAAATCAAGAATGGGAATTTTCATAAAAATAGAATATTAAAGACATAATAATTTTAGGGCTAAAAATTACGAATAATGAAACTTTTCGAGCCATCAAAAAAATTTATTCTCCTTGGGGGGGAGTCTCAGGGTTTGTCGGTAACTCACTGGGGGGGGTTTGTTGGGCTTCTAATCCCTGTTGGATAATACCTAAAACTTCTTGATAACGCTCATTTTCTGGGTTAACTTCTACCAATTTTTCTATGTGAGGCAGCGCCCCTTGTAAATCTCCCCGTTGTAAATTTAATTCGACTAATCTTTCTAATGCAAAACGATTTTCAGGCTCATTTTCTAACACCGATTCATATCCAGCAATTTCCCTTTCAATTTGAGTAATAGCCGAATTATCTCCCTGAGGATTACCATTTTCTTCAGTAACAGGAGTTTGAGGATTAACAATCATATTAACCACCGCTGAGATAGAAAAGAAGACAAAAGATAACCCAGAAAGAATAATAAAAACCTTTTTAAAAATCTCTTTTCCTTTTTTTTTATTAGCCATAAAAATACTTATAAATCACTTAATGTAAATAATCAAATGTAAAAGCCCCTAAACTAAACATGATAGAAGCAATTAAAACCATGATACAAATTAACTTTTTACCGTAAATTTTTCTTTCTTCTAAATCTAAAGTAACTAAAATGGTAGCAGATGCAACTACTAAAAAATCAGTAAAATAATCAAAATTACAAAATACAAATACTAATAAAACAGACCATACCAAAACGGAGACAAAACTTTTTAAATCAGAACTTACGGATTCCTCAAAAATAAAAGTAATCAAAGAAAAAGGATTCATCACCATTAAAGAAATAGCGACAATTAATATTAAAGAAAATATCCGAATAAATATTAATAATAAATCATCAGCAATCAAGATATTCCAATTATCAATTAAATCCCTAACATTTCTCATCAAAAACTCAGAACGACTAGCCACAGACCAACCAATTATCCCATAAATACAAGAGTATAAAAATAAAGACAACCATGGCTTTTTATCTACCCAAGAAATCAAATTTTGATTAGCTATATCTTTTATTTTACCCATAAAACTTTAGCAAAAAGGGCTTGAAAATCAAGCCCTAAAGAATGTCATAAAAATATTGATTTTTTCTACTAAGACATTACCTGAACCATATAATCAAAATAAGGGGCAGTTTCCGCCGCTTCTTCTTTGTTTAATAAGGCAAGGGAGGCATCCTTTAAACAACGAATAGAATCAACCATCCCAGGTAAAGGCACACCAAGGGAATTGTACATTTCCTTTACACCAATTAAGCCAATTTTTTCGATAGGCTCTTTATTTCCCGCCAAAACTCCGTAGGTAGCTAAACGCAAATACCAGCCGAAGTCTCTTAAACATTGATTATATTGTTTTTGTCCTGAAGCATTACCACCGTTTGCACGATATTCAGGATGTTTTTTAAATAACTCTTGACTAGCTTTTTCTACGATTTTTTTTTCGTTTTCGGCTAGGGTTTCAGCTATTTTGAGACGGATTAAACCTGAATCTAAAAAACTTTTGATTCCTTGTAATTCCCCACTACTGGGATAACGCAGCTCATCATCTGCTTTGAGAATAACTTGACTTACTATGCTCATCTTAAAATACGAGTATTATTTTTTTATTATGTTTAGTTTAGCTTAATTTGGCTTCTCTATTTATGGCAAACGTTGTGACATTTGAGGAGACTTTTTAATAATTCTTCAATTTTGGAATAACTCGAATACTTGGCGAGAAAAATATTTGAGCTTTTCTCTGATTTCTTCTACGGGGGGGGTTTTACCTTCTAGTTGCCAGTTTTCGATGGTGGATAGTCTCCATGCTTCCCCTGTGTAGTTAAATCCTGCGCTTTCGATGCCGATTAGTTTATGGGTTTTGTCAATTTCATCGTAATGAAATCTAATTTGCACAAGGATGCTTCTGCTTTGAATTTTACGACTCCACCCTGGAAAGTGAAAACCTATGTCGATGGAGTCAGGATCTACTAGGTTAATGGTATCAGGATCATTATGCCATGGTTTGAGATCTGCTTTTACATCGGGAAATTGTTGTTTGAATAGGTTAACTATGGCGGCTATTTTTGTGGCTATTTCTAAACCTCTGGCTTTTTCTTCTGCATTCATAGACTATTAATTAATATATGATTACTATTGCGGCTTGTTTAAACCTTATGGGTTTATTATTAACACTATAGTCGCCTTTGTGGGGAAACAGTGATTTAAAACACATTTACCCTGTGATTGATTTTTGGTAATTTCTTATTTTCTTGGTTGACGAGGCGATTTTTTCATGGGTGCGAGAATAGAATTAAGGGTGCGCAACTGTTCCCCTGTACCCATGCAAATTAGGGAATCTCCTGCGGTGAGGATACTTTCTCCATTGGGGCCGGGGATTAATCCTGTATGGGGGGAGCGAATAGCCACCACTAAAGCTCCCGATCTTGCCCTCAATCCTGCTTCCCTGAGGCTTTGTCCTCGACAGGGGCAGTCTTCTGGTAATAAGAATTCTTCTAGGTAAAAAGCTCTTTCTCCTCCGCTAAGAATCCCATCAACGAAGTCCATTATCTGGGGACGTAGGGCGGCGGCAGCTAGTCTTTTGCCCCCTGTGACGTAGGGGGATACGACGGCATCTGCACCTCCTCTTTCTAGTTTCTTTACCGCTTCTTCTGAGTTGGCTCGGGCGATCGCCCTTATATTAGGATTAAGAGCTTTAGCAGATATTACGGTATAAAGATTATCAGCATCGGAACTAAGGGCGGCAATAATCGCCAAAGCGGTTTCTACTTTTGCTTCTAATAAAGACTCATCTAGGGTAGCGTCCCCTTGAAGATGTAAATAACCCAATTCTTCGGCCTTTTCTAACTCGCTTTCTCCCTTTTCGAGAATAATAAAGGGGGTATTTTCGGCGTGTAATTCCCTAGCAACATGGAAACCCATACGCCCAAAACCACAGAGAATATAATGATTTTGTAATTTATCAATCACGTTCCTTTTTTGTTTAAATCTGAGTCTTTCTTTAAAATAACCTTGGGAAATAGCTTCGGTAAAACGATTGACAAGATAACCAAAAATAACGATTCCCGTTAAAATCAGAACCATGGTAAAAATTCTGGCTTGGGCATCAAGGGCTTTTATCTCTCCAAAGCCAACGGTTGATAGGGTTATAATGGTCATATAGGCTGAATCTACAAAAGACCATTTCTCCACTAACCAATACCACAGCGTCCCTGATAATAATACACCTCCTAAAGCAACAGACGCTCCTATTAACTCCCTTTTCATTCGATAGTATCTTTGTTCGGAAGCAGAAGGCTTCTTATTTTTTACCAACTTAAACCCCCTCTATATAGATAGCTAAGGACAAGTTACGATGATTTATCTTCTTGTAATTGCCAAGCAAGTTTAGCTGCTCCCACCATACCCGCATCATTGCCTAACTGTGCCACCATTAATTTTAATCCTTCCCTAGAACTAGGTAAAACTCTTTTTTCCACTTCTTGCCATGCCGAAGGTAAAAAATATTCTGCACTAGCACTTACTCCCCCCCCGATGAGGATAGCTTCTGGGGAAAATATGTAGATATAGGTTGCTAAACCTGTGCCAAGGGTTTTGCCATAATCTTGCCAAAATTGTAGGGCTTGAGGGTCATTTTTTTTGGCTAATTCCCCCCATTCTGAGGGTTTTTTGCCTGTGTCACGATAGATAGCCGTGGCGGAGGCGTGTTGTTCAAATGAGCCTTTATTTCCGCTGTTGCAGGGATGCCCATGGGGATTGAAGGTGACTAAACCTAATTCCCCCGCTGCTCCGTTATGTCCTACAAATAGTTTACCATTGAGAATAATTGCTCCCCCTACCCCTGTGCCAATGGTGAGTAAGATTAAATTTTGATAGTTTTTTCCTGCCCCTAGCCATGCTTCTCCTAATCCAGCACAATTGGCATCGTTACAAATGGTGGTTTTTAGCCCTGTTTTTGCTTCTAATTCTTGGGCAAGGGGTACGTCATGCCATCCGCTTAAATTAATGGCTACTTTGGCGATTCTTCCCCCTGCATCGGTAGCCCCCGGCACTCCAATTCCTAAGGCGATGGTATTTTTTTCTGGATTTATTTTGTTTACGGTAAGGGCGATCGCACTTATCACATCTTCAGGGGTTGCAGGTTGAGGAGTGGGAATACTAAAAGACTCTAAACAAGTACCATCTAGCAAAAAACGTCCAAATTTAATAGCTGTACCGCCTAAATCTACCCCTATTACTTCTTTTTCTTTTACCATCGTCTAAATACTTTTGTTATCCCTATTTATTGTACTATTTACTTATCTTCGTGGGATTTTCTCACTAACCAATAACTAGCAGAAAGACATATTATAGCTATTCCCAAGGCCATTAAATCAATTTTGTCATATTGTTTGGGATCGAAAATAATAATTTTTCTTGCCACCGCAATTAAGGCGGTAGTTAATACTAACTCTAATTGAAGAATATGTTTTCTTAAATAAACAGTAATATTCTCTAACAATTCTAGGGCAATTAATATATTTAAAAATAGTCCAAATACCTCAAATACTGTACTGGCAAAATAGCCTAGCTCCCCCGTAATAAAAAGATAGTTAGCTAAAATAAATATTAGATCTAAAATACATATAAAAACGACAATTATAATACCTAAAGATAATACTTTAGATACTATGTTTTCTGTTAAATGAACTATCTTTAAAAAATTCTTGTCCCTGAATGCTTCCCTTAAAAAATTGATAATCTCACGCATATAATTAATTAACTAAAAATAACTCTCATAGAATTAGACAAATATAAACATTCTATTGTCTTAAAATAAATCATCAAAATTGTCTATAAAAAATAATTAAACTAATATTTTTATTATCTAAAGTATATTTATGAAATCATAATATGCCTATTTTTACAATATTTTTCCAATAAATTGTAATCAAGTATTCTTATTAATTACTTTATAAAAACCAATGATATTATGTTCAAAAAAAAATATATGATCTAACAAATATTTCTCTAACTTTTAAATACTTTATTTACTAAAAAAAAATAACTTATGATGATAAACTCACAAATATTAAAACATGTTGTCGATCATAATTGAAGTTATAAAACCCATAAAAATGAGATTTTCCCCAGATTCATGATCATAATTGCTACAATATTATTAAGTTTTGTAAACTAACTCAGAAAAAACCTTGAAGACTCAATCAACAGTAACTCGATGGAATTGTTTAGACAATCTCTGGCAAGGAGGAGAAGAAGTAGTTAAAACAGGTTTACCCCATAGCCAATTAGCCCCCCCATGGCAAATATTACTGTTAGGGGATGGCTCACCCACAAGACATTTAAAACTCTTAACCAGAGAGCCTACCCAAGTAGATGTAATTGATATGTCCTTGATTGGCATGGATAAAGACAACGCCCCAGAGGGTATCAAAAATGTTCCGGGCCCTAGGTTAAGGAGACAAGTATGGCTCAAAACTGCATCAGGGCAAAGATTAGCTTATGCGTCTTCTTGGTGGAGTGCGGATAATGTGGATCATTATTTAGAAAATAGAGCCTTGCCGATTTGGGAGAGTTTGTCAAGACTACATACGGAATTATATCGGGATATTCAGGGAATATATTATGGAAATTGTTCTGCTTTAGAAGAAGGTTTTCAGGAAAAAGGGCCTTTTTGGGGAAGACATTATATTTTTTGGCATAATCGTAAACCTTTAACTCTTATTTATGAAGTTTTTTCCCCTTATTTATCTAAATATTTAGGGGAAATTAAGTATAAATAAATAGGGTGTGCTGTGATATAAATAGGGTGCGCTGTGATTAATAATATCTTTTCACTAACTTATATCTAAGAGTCATTTAAAGTTTGGGCAAATTGTTCTAATTTCTTGCTTAATTGTGTCACAGAAATACGAGGAGACATGCGGGGTATGGGGCGATCGCCCTTAGGTGTGATCATAAATAAAACAGGAATTTCATACCTATAAACCTCAAACCATTGTTCATTGGTGGTAATATCCCTAATTTCAATTTCTAAATCAAGATCATCAATTTCCCTTAATTTTTCCTCCAAACCCTCACAAAGATGACAACCAGGCTTACTATATAAGACTAACTTTATCATAACTAAAAACAATTTTACTCCACATTAAAACGAGAATGATAACTAATAAATAATCCCAAAAATTGAGTTTTTAAAGCATCCATAAAACCCAAAAAATAGAATACTCCTCGACTAACAATTTTTGTAAAAGAACCACTCTTATTACAAGGAGGATTACCCAAAACATGACAGTCAAATAACTTACCATAAAAACGCCACTGTTGAGCCAAAGTCAAATTTTTTAAGCCCATCAAAAAATGATTATGATAAAACGCAAACTGATAACTCAAAGACTTAGTGGTAATATCGTGACAACCCCCCATTTCCTCACCCAAATGAACTAACTGAGCATCAGGATCATACCAAATATCATATCCCGTACCTCTCAACCGTAAACAAAAATCCGACTCCTCCCTTACCGCACTACCCCGAAATCGCTCATCAAACCAAACATTATACTTAGTAAAAATATCTCGTCGAAAAGACATATTACAACCTCTCGCCGTAATAATTTTTTGGGGCTTAATTAAATAAACAAAATCCAAATGATACCATGCCAACCCAGGATCACTTGCTCTGGGGTCTAAATGCTCCTTAAAAGCCGTAGAATAACCCTTTTCTCCCGTTTGGGCAGAAAACTGCTTCATGCGGTCTAAAACCCTTCCTGCCACCGCTCCTATCTTTTCATTATTCAGATAATTTTGGACATGGGAAGAAATATAATTTTCTCCTAACTGAACATCATCATCAATAAAAATAACAATTTCACCCTTAGCCTTACTGACACCATAATTTCTTGCCCTCGGCAAACTGGCCCAATCCACCCGATACCAGCTTATTTTTTCTTCCTCCTGGTGGGTTTGAAGAAAAGACTCTACCTCTTGATCATGATTTTGAGTTTGATCAATTACAAGGATTTCAAAGGAGGGATAATTTTGCTTAAGGGCATCTTGAATGCTATCCACAAGGGCTTGTTCTCTTTTATAGGTGGGAATAATGACAGAAACTAAGGGTTTATTCATGATGGGGTAGTACGTCTTTTTTTGAGGGACTTAAATTGCTTTCTATTTTTACGATTTTTACTTAAGATATTATGAACTTCCTGCTCTCGTTCTTGTTTATCTATCACTGTTAGTTTAATTAAAACCCCTGCAAATAGCCAATAATAAACTGCTACAGGATCTGTATCAAGGGGATACCAATAGGGAAAATAACCTAAAAACAATAAAAAGACCCAAAATCCACTGGCAAAACTCTGTAAAGTGGGATCTTTGATAGAACGATATTTTTTGAAAGTGTATATCACTAAGTGGGTAATAAATCCTAAAAAAGCAATTAACCCCAACATGCCAACTTCATAAATAAGTTTGGGGTGATAGGTTTCGATAAATGCCACCGAGCCAAAACTTCGTGCCGAATTAGTAGCTTTACCTAAACCCGAACCCAACAGAATATTACCCCCATTAGTCATAGCCCATTGCCACTGTTTAATAATAAATTCTTGGGGGGGAGAGGCATTCCAACGACCAATGGCGCTGTTAACTCTATCGGTAACAAATTCAGGGTTTGCAGAAACGAATATAATACCGACAACGGCGATCGCCATGGCAATGGGTATAAAACGCTTAAGGCGAAAAAGTTGCCCTGTTAAAACTAACATCAAAAAAATAAAAACAGGAACAAGAAAAAGGGCGGCTCTTTGTCCGGAGATAACGGCATTAATGAAAACCAATGCCATGCCCCCAAGTCCTATTAATTGCCAAAAACGGGAGGTTTCAAAGAAAGCAACGGTGAAACAAATGGCACTGTTGGCGATGAGAAACCAGCCCCAATGCCACGGCGATACAAATGTTCCTGGCAGTCGTATTTGATTTTGTGCTGGGGTATAGAGTAATGAGCCACCGACAAAACACCTTGCATCTAAACTAGCTCGGAATAAACCTGCACCGCTTGTAAGTTCGCTGGTAGCTTGGCAACGACCACTTTTGAGGAATTGATATTGTACGAGGGCTAAAAGACAACAGATGATGGCTAAGACGGCTAATAATCGACCGAGTTTGAGGACGGTTTGTTTGTCTTCGATGAGATGGTAACCACAAAACATTAAGGGAATGTAGCCAACGAATATTTTTAAACCTAAAATGCCTTGTAAAAATGGTTGTCCTTCTTTGCATGGAGGGGGAGGATTGATATTACTAACTAGGTTACAGGCCGGGGCCAGAAGTTGGATACGCAGGTTGATGAATACTAATACCATTAGGCAAACTATACTTAGTATCATCAGGGTGGGCATTAGGGGTTTAGCGATAATGATTGGTTTTCTATTTTTCCAGGCTTGAATTAATAGGGCAAATAGGGCGGGGATGTAAAATACGTCTTTGGCGATTTGGAAAATGAGGTTTCCCCCCGCAAAGGCATATACCACAGTGCCTCCAAAGGGCATGTAAATCAGAAAAACCCACAGCGCTGATTTAGGAAATTGATAGGAGAGAATTAAAGCCATAACCCCAAGGGCGGCAGCGGCAGCCATTTTAGGCGAGAGGATGAAAAATGAGGGCAGGGCGACTAATATTCCTAGGGTAAGGGCGATCGCCCATGAACTAATCAACTTTTGTCTTTTTTGCCTTTCCTGCCGTTTGAGAGCCATTTTTTCTTTACGACTGAGAGGGGCAGGGGTACTAGGTGGCGCATTACTTACACCCCTTTTGCGATTACGAAATTTACGAGTTTTCGAGGCAGTCATAATGGATTGGAAATGAGGGACGGAAAAGAATCACCCATGGTAAGGATAATTCTTTTCTTTTTCATTATGCTAGATGTTGCTCAACCACTGCCACTAAATTATCAGTCCAATGATTCACCAAATTATTATTTTGAGCTTCTACCATTACTCTGATTAAAGGTTCTGTACCCGAGGCACGAACCAGAATACGACCTTGATTACCCATGGCTAACTCAGCTTGGGCGATCGCCCTTGTCACTGGCTCACATTCTTGCCAATGTAAACGTTTTTCTCGATCTTCTACCCGGACATTTTTTAACATTTGAGGATAGGGCTTAAAACTCTGGCTCACTAACTCCGCCAGACTCACTCCCCTTTGACGGGTAAGGGAAGCCAGATGGAGAGCGGTTTGGATACCATCTCCAGAATAATGATGATGATGACAGAGAATGTGTCCCGATTGTTCTCCCCCCAACATCGCCCCTGTTTCCCACATAGTAGCTTGAACGTGCTGATCGCCCACGGGAGTCCGTAACAGTTTACCCCCTAATTTTTGCCATGCTAACTCAAATCCTAAGTTTGCCATGACAGTGCCTACCAATAAATTATTGGGTAGTTGTCCTCGCTCTTGTAAATATTGTCCCCAGAGATAAAGGATATAATCTCCACATATTTTATTTCCTTGGCAGTCCACCGCCATCACCCGATCCGCATCCCCATCAAAGGCAAACCCCATATGGGCATCACATTCTTTAATGGCCTGTTTCATACTTTCAAGGTGAGTAGAACCGCAATTAACGTTGATCCGATCGCCATTAGCCTGATGATGAAGGGTAATTACTTCGGCTCCTAATTCTTGAAACACTTGAGGGGCAATTTCCACCGCCGCTCCCCAAGCTAAATCAAGCACAATGCGCATTCCTTGAAAATCAATATTTTCTGGTAAGGATTGGCTTAAAAATTTTTGATAATTCTGGGTTAATCCGTGGTGATGGATATTTTTACCATATTTATGACCATCTCCCCTCAAATTATGGTCTTTAAGTAACTTTTCAATGGCGATCGCCCTTTGACTATCCAATTTAGTACCATCCGCACCAAAAAACTTAATTCCATTATCCTCCGGGGGATTATGACTAGCAGAAATCATGATGCCTCCTACTGCCCCCATGGTTCTCGTCAAATAGGACACACAAGGGGTAGGACATAAGCCAATATTCCACACCTCCAACCCCATGGCCGTTAAACCCGAGGCGATCGCCATGGCTAACATATCACTGGAATTACGGGAATCTTGACCAATAATTACCGTCCTAGAACCACTTTGCCCCTGATTCCACACTTTTCCAGCAGCCATGCCAACCCCTAAAGCTAACTCAGGGGTGAGTAACTCTCCCACCTTACCCCTAATACCATCTGTGCCGAATAACTTATCAGGTAACGATGTCAGACCAAATTCTGAACCCACAGCCACGGCTACCTTGCTATTTTGAGCAAGATCAAAAGACATAACCATTTTTTATTTCCTCACACAATTGATAGTAGATTTTTATTTATGGATTAACCTTGAAAAACATTTCACCATGGTCGAAAACCACTGAGCAAAATTTTGATTATTTTTGAACTTTATTGCTACATTTTATGAGCATCTCTAGTTAATCCATAAATTTTTATAAATTTTTTTATTTATATAGGTTATATCATAACTATTTGCTTAAAGATCACTGCATTCTAAACCATTAAGTTACATAAATCAACTATATGGCTATTTTTTTTGACATCTATGAAAAAATTGTGTTATATTAAGGGTGTAAGGATAAATCGTTCATCTGTTGGTTACAGACGGAAGTAAGAAGAAAAAATCTTCTGAAGGAACGCGCCTCGAATCTAAACTCAACAAATTAGAGGAGGCGATATTATGAACGCAAACAAAAATTTAAACAACAAAAATGACAACATCGGTTCAGTTAGTCAACAGGCTAGATTATTGATGAGGGGCGATCGTCAGCGTACCCAAAATCGTCAAGCATCGATGTTAACCAGAATATCTGCAGAAGTAGGACTTCAATAACAACGTAAACGGGAATGGCTCACCTAAAGTCTTCCCATAATCAAAACGGTGGGTTTTACCCACTGTATTTTTTAGTCAATAAAAATCCATACATTATCAAAACCTATGATTAACAATAAAAATACCGCTCAACAAGCAAAACAAGCCCATCGTAACACCTTACTAGAAACCCTAGAGCATAGATTACAAGTAGCTAAAGCCAACGGACAAACCGCCCTAGTAAACCAACTAGAAGCGGAAAAACGTTACTACTTAAGCTAAAAGAGAGTTTAACTAATTAAATACTATCTTACAGCCGTGTAATTAATTACACGGTTAATTTGTTTATAGGTAAGGGCAACAAAACCCTAACACCTAACACCTACCACCTAATAATTAATCCCTAAAGAGTTAAAGAATGGGTTTCCGACTCAATTAATTGCGCCAAATCCTTGAGGAAAGAAGCCGCATCAGCACCGTAGATATTACGATGATCACAGGTGATATTTACACTCATCTGATTTTTAACCCCAAAGAATCCTTGCCCATCAGATACCACCGTAGGACGAGCGCCCCCTACCGCTAAAATAGAACCCTGTCCGGGAGGTAAAATCGCATCAAAACTACTTACCCCAAACATTCCGAGGTTAGAAATGGTAAATGTGCCAGTGCTGTACTCATCGGGTTGCAATTGTTTGGCTCTAGCTCTAGCTACTAAATCTTTCCAACTACGGGCAAGGGAATAAATATCCACTTGATCAGCATTTTTTAATACAGGGGTAATTAAACCACCATCGGGCATAGCAACGGCGATCGCAACGTTTATACTTTCATTGTACTTAATACCAGCATCAGTGTAGCTAGAATTAACAATGGGGTGTTTTTGTAAAGTAAGAGCTACCGCCTTAGCCAGTAAAGCAGTCATAGTGACCCCCTTAGGCTTGATTTGACGATAAAGGGCATCGAGGGCATCGGTGGTAATGTCATAACTCACATGGAAGGTAGGCACTTGTAAACTCGCCATCATATTCCTTACTACCGCCTGTTGTAAAGTATTGAGGGGTAAAGTTTCCCCTGCAAGGTTGTTAACAGGGGCCAGAGTGGGGGTGATAACGGGAGTGCTAGGGGGAGTGCTAACCGCCGCCACAGGAGTAACGGTGGCTTGAGTGGAGGTTTTTCCTGCTACTTTTTGCACATCCTCGGCCGTGATGCGTCCATTTAAACCTGTACCCGCAATGGTGTTTAAATCAACCTTTAATTCCTTAGCTAATTTTTTGGCACGGGGAGAAGCAATTAACCGGCCACTGGGTTTATTTACAGCGGTGGGAGTAGGCTCAGGGGTTGCTACTTCAACTTTTTCTTCTACTTTGGCCGTGGATACTCCATGGGATGGACTAGGGGCGCTGGTGGCTTTTTTCTGGGCTTCTTCGATTTCGGCTTCTGTTTCGGCAATATAGGCAATGGCGGCGCCGACGGGGGCTTCTTCCCCAGCATCTACCAAAATAGTTGCCAAATAACCAGAGTAAAAAGATTCTACATCCATATCCGCCTTGTCTGATTCTACTACAACGACGGTTTCTCCTTTTTCAATCTTATCTCCAGGAGCTTTTTCCCATGAAACTATTTTTCCCTCTGTCATTGTCGAACTGAGGGCTGGCATAAATATATCGTGAATCATTTAGTTTACAATTTAATCTTATTTAGTTCTCAAACTCCTTATTATATAGGAATTTGACTACCACAAAACCCCAAGGGTTACAATAAAAGTTGTCTTAATTTTGAGTGACTATTGAGAAATGAGTTTAAAAGATAAAATTGGTGAAGATATAAAAACCGCCATGAAAGCGAAAGATAAGGTTCGCCTAGAAACGGTTAGAAGCATTAAAAAGGTATTGTTAGAAAAGGAAGTAGAATTACGAGCAAAAGGTAAAGATACCCTTAGTGGGGATGATGAAATGCAAATTTTAGTCCAACAGGCAAAGCAAAGGCGAGATTCTATCGATCAATATTTAAAGGCAAATCGTCCTGATTTAGCCCAAAAAGAAGAAGCTGAATTAGCCATTATTGAAACCTATTTACCTGAACAAATTTCTGATGAGGAGTTAGGGGAAGTGTTAGATAAGATTATTACTCAAGTGGGTGCGTCTAGCCCCAAGGATATGGGTAAGGTGATGGGTTTAGCCATGAAAGACTTAAAAGGAAAGGCTGATGGTAAAAAAATTCAAGAATTAGTCAAAGCGAAGTTGGCAGATTAGTTAAAGTGCTTTCTGCTGATTATTTTTAACCCTTTCCATTTTATTAGGAAAGGGGTTTTTAACATTTTACTGATAATTTTCCATACCTACACAAGAACATACTAAGTTGCGATCGCCCCAAGCATTATCAATACGCCCCACAGCACTCCAAAACTTATGCTCTTTCGTCCAACCATCAGGGTATGCCGCCTCCTCACGGGTATAAGGATGACTCCAATCAGAAGCAATCAAACTCAACGCCGTATGGGGAGAATTTTTCAGTAGATTATCCTCCATATCCATCTTACCATCCTCGATCGCCCTTATCTCATTACGAATAGAGATCATCGCTTCACAAAAACGGTCTAATTCCGCCAAAGACTCACTCTCCGTCGGTTCAATCATCATCGTACCATTCACAGGCCAAGACATAGTCGGAGCATGAAAACCATAATCAATGAGACGTTTTGCCACATCCTGCACCTCAATAGAAGCAGTTTTACGCAACGGACGCAAATCGATAATACACTCATGCGCCACCAAACCCGACTTACCAGTAAACAGAATCGGATAATGGGGCTCCAAACGATGGGCAATATAATTTGCATTCAAAATCGCCACCTTAGTAGCCTCCGTCAAACCCTCACTACCCATCATGGCAATATACATCCAAGAAATAGGCAAAATACTAGCACTACCCCAAGGCGCCGCCGAAATCATCCCAATGGACTCCATCCCCCCCTTATTAAGGGGGGTTAGGGGGGATCTTTCACTCATAGAATCAGTAGTAGGTAAAAAAGGTACCAAATGAGCCATAACCCCAATAGGCCCCACCCCAGGGCCACCGCCACCATGGGGAATACAAAAAGTTTTATGCAAATTGAGGTGACACACATCCGCCCCAAAATCTCCAGGGCGACATAATCCCACCTGCGCATTCATATTCGCTCCATCAAGATATACCTGCCCACCATAGCTATGGACAATACCACATATGTCCTTAATACCCTGCTCAAAAACCCCATGGGTAGAAGGATAAGTAATCATCAACGCCGAAAGATTTTCCTTATGTTTTTCCGCCTTAGCCTGTAAATCCTCAATATCAATATCCCCCTGACTATCACACTTCACAGGTACTACCTTTAACCCACACATCACCGCACTAGCAGGGTTAGTACCATGGGCAGACTCAGGAATAAGGCATATATTACGATGCCCTTCCCCACGACTATCATGGTATCTGCGAATCACCTGCAACCCTGCATATTCTCCCTGAGAACCAGCATTGGGCTGGAGAGATATTCCCGCAAACCCCGTTATTTCGCCCAACCATGCCTCTAATTGGGCAAAAAGGATTTGATAACCCTTCGTCTGAGAAATAGGGGCAAAGGGATGGATTTGGTTAAACTGCGCCCAAGTTACAGGTAACATTTCCGCCGTAGCGTTTAGTTTCATGGTACAAGAACCTAGGGCAATCATGGAAGTAGTAAGGGATAAATCCTTGGTTTCTAGGCGATGTAAATATCTTAATAATTCCGTTTCCGAATGATACTGATTAAATACCGTTTCTGTCAGGTAAGAAGTTTTACGCAAAAAGCCACTAGGTAAATCAAACTTAGAAGTATTTAACTCCTTCACGGTAAAATCTACATTCCCATTAGGGGCAAAAATTGACCAAATTTTTTGGACATCTTCCAAAGTTGTAGTTTCATCAAGGCTAATACCTATAACATTTTGATCGTAGCGGAAATTAATCCGTTGTGCCTCAGCCTTTTCTCGAATAGCATCAACCAACTGATTATCGGCAAAATCAATAGTAACGGTGTCGAAAACAGCATGACTCCTTAACCCATACCCTAACCTTTCTAACCCTGTACCCAATACCTTGGTTAAATTATGGATAGTGGTGGCAATACCTCTGATACCTTCTTGTCCGTGATATACCGCATAAGCAGAAGCAATCACCGCCAATAATACCTGTGCTGTACAAATATTACTCGTTGCCTTATCACGGCGAATATGTTGCTCTCTGGTTTGTAGTGCCAATCTTAAAGCAGGTTTGCCATGGACATCTTTAGAAACCCCCACAATACGCCCAGGCACTTGTCTTTTATATTGATCCTTAGTGGCAAAATAAGCAGCATGAGGGCCACCATAACCCAAGGGTACGCCAAAACGTTGGGTATTTCCCACCGCAATATCAGCGTTTAATTCTCCGGGGGATTTTAACAAAGCCAAACTCATCAAATCACAGGCGAGGGTAACTAAACCTTTTTGTTGATGAACTTGATCAATTATCCCTTGATAATCATAAACGGTGCCGTGGGTAGTAGGATATTGTAATAAAGCTCCAAAAATGGGAGTATTAAAATCAAAATCGGCAAAATCAGCGATAATTAGTTCAATATCTAAATATCTGGCTCTAGTTTCCATCACCGCAATGGTTTGGGGGTGACAAGTGCGATCGACGAAAAACTTATTAGATTTATTTTTACATACCCCATAACTCATGGTCATGGCTTCTGCGGCGGCTGTGCCTTCATCCAACAAAGAAGCGTTAGCAATTTCTAACCCTGTCAAATCAATGATCATGGTTTGATAATTTAACAGCGCCTCTAACCTTCCTTGGGCGATTTCTGGTTGGTAGGGAGTATAGGCAGTGTACCAGTTAGGATTTTCGAGGATGTTACGCTGAATAACTGGGGGGGTAATACAATTACTGTAACCCATGCCGATATAGTTGGTGAATACCTCATTTTGTTGGGCTATTTCCTTCAACTGGGCAAGGGCTTGATTTTCTGAACTAGCAGAGGGTAATTTTAAAGGCTGATTGAGGCGAATGGAGGGGGGAACAGCTTGATCGATTAATTCTTCTAAACTATCATAGCTTAGGGCATCTAACATAACCTTGGCACTAGGTGAATCGATGCCAATGTGACGGACTTTGAATTGATTATTTTGTCTTAAACTAAGGGGGGATTGAACGTGACTCAAGGTGTCATTCTCCATAGACTGAGAATAACTGTTACCGAAATTGTCTAAGTCGAGCATGGTTGATGGTAGGGTGATTTACGTTTGAGTTACTTATTCCATATTAACGAAATCTTAACAATTCTTAAACTAGAATTGGTTAACTAGGAGTTACAGTGATTCGTTATCGAAAATAATATATTCTCAATTTCCCTGATTACCTAACACTTAATAGCCACTATGGCTTATATTTTTTCTTCTATATCAAGATTAGCCCCTGCGGGTTGATATAACTCGCTTTGTCGATTTCTGACCACTGCTAACCCTTGTTGTAAGGCATAAAGGCGATCGCCCATCCAATTATCAGGGGGAATTAGTCCAGCCAAACCCAAGGTTTCTAAACGATTTTTAACCTTACCCGTTGCCCCAACAATAATTACTTCATTATGTTGATCGATAGCTTCTTTAATGGCATTTTCCAGAGCCAAAGAAGATGTCACTCCCAAGATAGGAACTTCTGATAAATCCACAATTAACACATCATAATTATTAACAGCATTATGCTCCCTTTCGATCGCCTTTGCTACCCCAAAAATCATCGGGCCGCTGAGATGAAAAAGTAACATTCGTCCCCTCGCCAAATCCAAAACCTGCTTTTCTTCAGCATTAAGAACAATTTCATCATCAGCATCACTAACCATCTTCACAGACTTAGAACGTAATTCCGATAATTTATCGATAGTCATCACATTAGCAATAAACACCCCAACACCCACAGCCACCATCAAATCAACCAATACCGTTAAAATAATTACCCCATAAACAATCCCGGCGGCTTTCCAAGAAATTTTGTGAACCCTTTTGAGAAAACCCCAGTCAATAATATTAACACCCACTTTAAAAGCAATTCCTGCTAACACCGCCAAAGGTATATTTGCCGTCAAAGGAGCTGCCCAAATCACCACCACAAACAAAATGATAGCCCTTGTAATACCAGATAAAGCACTAGAAGCCCCAGTTTGAATATTAACCACCGTTCCCATGGTAGCCCCTGCCCCCGGAAGACCACCAAATAAACCAGAAGCCAAATTTCCTAAACCTTGTCCAATTAACTCCTTATTAGAATTATGTTCTGTACGAGTCAAACTATCAGCCACCACAGAAGTGAGCAAAGCATCAATACAACCCAACATCCCCAAAACCATACCATCAATGATCATAAGCCTTAACTCACTAGCCCCAAAGGTAGGAACTTGTAAGCTAGGTAAACCAGTGGGAATCAAGCCAATACGGCTAATTTCCGCATCCCCAAAAAACACTAAAGAAACTAACGTACCAGCCACCAAAGCCAAAAGTTGCGGGGGACAGTATTGACGATAACGGCGAGGCACTACGTATAAAATCACTACCGTCATGACCGCCAAAATTGTTTCTAGGGGTTTAATACCATCAATAAGACTAGGAAGATTTTGCAGTGTACCAATAACCCCCCCAGAAGGCGTTCCCTGACCCAAGAAAGGGGCGATTTGTAAAATGACTAAAATTAAACCAATACCCGTCATAAAGCCAGAAATGACAGTATAGGGCATCATGGTAACGTATTTTCCGAGCTTGAGTAAGCCAAAAATAATTTGGAAAAACCCTGCCAACATTACCACCGTAAAAGCCATGGCCATGCCATTATCAGGATCACTGGCGGTTAAACTAGCGATTACAGCGGTCATAATAACTGTCATCGGGCCTGTAGGTTCAGAAATGAGGGTAGGAGTGCCACCAAATACGGCAGCAAAAAATCCCACCAATACAGCGCCCCATAATCCTGCACTAGCCCCAGCCCCTGAGGCAATACCAAATGCCAATGCCATGGGTAGGGCAATAATGGCAGCAGTTAGCCCCCCCAATAAGTCTCCCCGTACATTACGAAAATGTATTTTATTAGTAATTTGCATTCAATTGTTTCCTTTTCTTTATATATAGATTTTTTTCTATACTTAAATTTATAAATATTTTATTATTGCTATGATAATGAAGTTTAAGCACAATAACAAATAAGTTTGGCTTATAACTTATATAAACAAAAAAAGAAAAGGTTATATTTTTTAGTGATGAATGCTTTTACTTAATGGGGAAATCCTTTGAGGGAGCTATTTATGAAAAGTGGAGGTTTGGTGACCAGTTTATGGAGTTGCTCTGGCTCACCATCACCCTTGTGGGTTTATCCTCCCATAAATGCTTGAGCTAGTCCAATATATAGAGGTATGCCTATGGCGATCGCCACTGGTGTACCCACAGCGGTAGAAGCACCGATGTAAGCAGAGGGATTAGCTGAAGGAATACCAGCCCTTAAGGTAGGAGGCCCAGAGATGTCGGAACTAGAAGCTGCAATTACCGATAGGATAACTACACCACCGAGACTAAATCCAGTTAAAGCATGGGCAATCATACCAAAACCGAAGGCAATAAATCCATGTAATAAAGGAGCAATAAAAGCATATACAGCATACCATTGAGCAACCTTACGAAGTTCCCCAAGTCTTGCGGTTGCTTCCATACCCATTACCAACATTAAGATAGAAAGTAAACCACGGAAAAGAGGATTAAAGAAACTTTCGTAAACACTCTCAGGACGGGTTAACAATCCTAACGCTAAACCTAGTAATAGAGCTGATAAGGCTGAACCTTGAAGGCTTTCTTTGACGATAGGCCAAATTTCTACTTTTTTACTAGCACCACCATGCTGCATATTAAGATATTCTTGACGGGTGGTGGGATAATTGTCCTCTCCTGCATAGTCTCCCGCTGCCACGGGTTGTTTACTCGGAAATTCTTCTTTGAAGGATTCACGTTGTTTGCGGGTGTAAATACTGGCCAAAACGATCGCCCCTACCAGTGCAGGAATATCCATGAATGGATATAGTGCCGCTGCCCATGCTTCATATTCAATGCCTTGTTCTTCTAGTAAAGTTAAAGCTGCCGCTAGGGTAGAACCACTTACCGCCCCAAATAAACCAGCCGTGGCGATCGCATCTACAACCTTCACATTAGGCAATTTCGCAAGGGTGTAACGACCAATAAACACAATAATAAGACCTACAGCCACCGCAAACGCCGCAGGTAATAACATCTCAGCTAAATTAGCGTTACGAATAGCAATTCCCCCGCTCAAACCCACCTTAATCAGTAGCATAAAAACGATGAACTTATACACCGCATCGGGAATTTGTAATTGACTATTACAAGCCGCCACAATCATCCCACCAATCAAAAATCCCAGAGTCGGAGACTGTAACTGCCCCAAAAAACCCGTGAAAAAACCTGATAAAAAATCCACTTTCTAATTCCTCCTTTATTAAATATTTTCCGTCAAGACTATAAGCAAGGAAAACTATTTGGGCGAATACTCACAATAATTATTTTCCTACTCTATCTTGCTATAGACTTTTATCTATTGAATATTTATTTGCTATACAGGTAAGTATATCGTAAAAAAAAGCCAATGTACGGTTTTCACCCCCAAATCTCCTAAGTAATATTCAATTTGATATATAAGTTTTAGTTATTAATAAGCCCAATCGGTGGCTTTTAGATAAAAATATCAAGGAACTAATAATATTTAACCTCAGTTGGGGATAATAGCTGTAAGTATGGTTAAGTTTGCTAATAATGTTTTTTATAAAAGAAAATAATTAAAACTAATCATCCTATGTCTTTAAGCACTCGTAAACTTTTTCAAGTCATTATCTTGAGGATTACAAATTACCTAACTTTTAATTTCCTCAACCATGACATAATCATAAGTGTTATTTATTTAAAAAATCCATGAATCTGATCGGTTTTTGTGGCGATAAAGTCGTGGATTAATGGGTTTTTAGCATATACTAAAAAATATAGTTTTAGGCAAAACCATAGGTTTTTGTCTTGCTTTTTTTATCAAAAAAACATATAAAGAGGTAAATCATATGACTCAAAAAGCTAATAAACTTGTCATCGTAACAGAAAAACTGCTACTAAAAAAAATCGCTAAGATTATCGACAAAGCAGGGGCAACAGGATATACCGTAGTGGCCGCTGGTGGTAAGGGTAGTCGTAATGTGCGCTCCTCTGGGCAACCTACTGTTTCTGACACTTATTCTAATATCAAAATTGAAGTGCTTACTCCTAGTAGGGAAATAGCTTTAAAAATTTCCGATGAAGTGGCGGAAAACTTTTTTGAGGATTACTCAGGTATCATCTACATTTGTGAAGCTGAAGTTTTACACGCTCACATCTTCTAGGTAAGGTGCGCTGGTGAAAAATAAATCTTCATCATAATTATTCAACCAAAGCATAATACTTTTTAAATAAGTGGTAGGAGAAATAGGGCATATATTGTTATTGCCTTTTCTTTCCTGCCTCTTTTTGATGGATAAATTAAGCAAAAAAAGCCAAGGTGTTAACCTTGACTCTCTTTATTAGGTACGGAGAGGGAGGGATTCGAACCCTCGTTGAAGTTACCCCCAAACAGCATTTCCAGTGCTGCGCCTTCAACCGCTCGGCCACCTCTCCAGATGACACAGTTAAATATTATAGCTAATCTCCAAAAAATTTACAAGGTAAAATAAAAAAAAGAGTAATGACCATTAACTTTAGCAAGAGGTTGAGGAAAAAAGTGGCTAAATCACGACCTCAAAATTTTCAAAATAATCGTTATGATAGATGGGAAAAATATCAATGACTTCCTGAAGGGAATGAATACTACTACTTTGTTAAATAATCGTTATCAAATCATAGAATCTATTGGTAGAGGGGGGTTTGGCGAGACATTTTTGGCTATCGATACCCATTCACCCTCGGGCAAAAGATGTGTGATTAAACAGTTAAAGCCGATTATTAATGAGTCAAACATTCCTGAATGGATGTATGAACGTTTTGAGCAAGAAGCCCGTATTTTAGAGCATTTGGGAGATGAACAAATTCAAGTGCCTCGTCTCCATGCTTATTTTTGTGAGGATAATAATTTTTATTTGGTACAGGAGTGGGTAGAGGGAATCACCCTGACTAAAAAGATACAGCAAGAGGGAAAAATGAATCCTGAGGATGTGGAAGAATTCCTCTTAAAAATTTTACCCGTATTGGGTTACATACACCAAGAAAATATCGTTCATCGAGATGTAAAACCCGATAATATTATTTTGAGGGGCAAGGATAATTTGCCAATTTTAATTGATTTTGGGGCGGTAAAAGAGGCTTTAACAACTTTTGTTTATTCTCAGGGCCAGTCTGCCTATTCTATCGCCATTGGTACTCCTGGTTATATGTCTTCTGAACAGGCGGCGGGGCGGCCTATTTTTTCTAGTGATTTGTATAGTCTTGGTTTAACGGCGGTATATATGCTAACGGGTAAGTCTCCCCAACATTTACGCAGTGATAGTCGCACGGGGGAGATTTTATGGCGTGATGAGATTCCTGATTTACATTCTAATCTTGCGGGGGTAATTGATAGGGCGATTCGTTTTAATCCTCGGGAGCGTTTTTCGAGCGCACCGGAAATGTTAGAGGCATTAAAGCCTGTTACTTCTCATAATCCTACGGTGGGTTTTGGTAGCCCTGTAATATCTACTGATAATAGTCGAACTCCTATTAATAATAATAGTCAAACGGTGAGTTATGATCCGACAGTGGCTGTGGGAGGGCGTGTTAATCCTCATAATTTGGTTAATAACTCTATTAATGGTGGCACTGTGCGACGGGGAAATGGTGGCACGGTAGCGGTTAATAATTTTACTCGAGATTATGAGGAGGAGGACAAACGGGGCTTTTTTGGCTCTTTATTACCTATTTTATGGTTATCTCTCATTGCGATCGCCTCTTTTACCCTTGGCTATGGGGTAATTGCCAATTTATTTAGTAATTCTAATGGTGAGTTTGCCAATGAGTCGGGGGAAAATCAAACAACCGAAATTCCTGAGGAAAATCAATCACCTACCATTGAATCAAATCGTCGTAATCCTATTTTCAATCCTGATATATTCCGCCGCCCCCAAGAAGAAGAAACCGTAGAAGAAGAAAATCCAACGGAGGAAACCAATGGGGAAAATAATTCGGAAATGGCTCAAAATGAAAATACTTCCCCTGATACTAATAATCCTGATAGTAACCAAAATTCAGATAATGTTGAGCCTGTTAATCCTCCGAATAATACGAGGGAGCAAAATCCTTTACCTGTTTTAACTACCGGGAATGTGGTAAATGAAATTTTAGGTCGATTTGGGCAACCAAATCAAACTCAGTCTAATCCTGATGATAATACGACCGAATGGAGTTATGACAATATTTTTAATACGAATAGTCAGGTTAGTTATAAGGTGAATGATGCTAATGGAAGTATTCAGGAAGTTAATTTATCTTTTCCTGTGGCGGTGGATACGGCAACCATTGAGGCTACTTTTGAGCGTTTATTACGGGGTAATATTACCCCTGAGGTGAGGGAGGCTTTAAGGCAGGTGGTGCAGGGTGAAACGGATTTGAGGGCTTTTAGTCTGGCTAAATGGGATGGTCAAATTAGAAAGGTTAATGGCAATATTAATATTAGTGTTTGGTTAAGATAGTGGTTATAATTCTGTGGGAAATTCTTCTATAAATACCGATTTACATAGGTTTTGATAATATCTAAGGGCGATCGCCCCTAACCCCAACCTAGCCCTAGCTAAACTAATATTTTCCTGTTTTACTTGTCCCCAAATACGACAATTTTTCTCCCAATGCACCAATCCTTGATACATTTTATCAAGGACACTAAAATAATTAACTTTATTGCTTTTCTTAAAGGTTACTTCCAAACAATAAATCATATTTTTTATTAAAGCTAAATCTCTATTATTTGTATATATTAAATTTGTAAAAATATTGTTTTCTAAATCAATAACATTCCATTTATTCAAACAAAAATCAAGATTATTTAACTGAATTATTCTCTGTTCATGGGCAGACCTCAACAGAGAACAAATACGGCAATAAATATATATGTATTTAAAATATGCGTGTTTTTTAGCTATATTTAAATAGTCATTATTAAGGCAATATTGAGATAAATTAACTAAATATCTACTTAAAAAATATTTCGTTAAGGTTAATTCTAACCAACCATTGTTAGCATTTATAATAATTAAATTACTAGAATAGATTGATTTATTTTGCTCATAAATATCAACAATCTCCTTCGCTAGTTGATTACTATTCAAATTTAAAGACTGAGATATTCTTACACATATAGGACTACTAAAAGTAATATCTTTCTTTTTTTCATTGAGACTCAAACTATAACATAAATCATTATAGATGGTAATATCTCCCCCTTTATCTTTTGTCCAATAAAAAAGCATTTCTCCTAAAAAATCACCTAAATAATCACTCACTAAAATATTATTATTCACTAACAAAAAACAGTATCAAATATTACTAATAAATTGTAGCAATCACTGAGTATTTAAAATCCCATGACTATTTCCCTTACTTCTTAACATTACTTTACAATAGAAGATAAAGAAATAAATAAAATCAAAGCATC
Source organism: Cyanobacterium stanieri LEGE 03274 (assembly GCF_015207825.1). Lineage (NCBI taxonomy): Bacteria > Bacillati > Cyanobacteriota > Cyanophyceae > Chroococcales > Geminocystaceae > Cyanobacterium > Cyanobacterium stanieri. The sequence continues at coordinate 3,018 of NZ_JADEWC010000031.1, read as the reverse complement.
AATAATGTTGAACTATCAAACATGGCAATGGCGAGGTTATAATATCGGCTACCAATCCTATGGCAAAAAAGAAGGCACTGCGGTGGTGTTAGTCCATGGCTTTGGTGCAAATTGCGGTCATTGGCGCAAAAATATGCCCGTCTTAGGAGAAGACTTTAATTGCTATGCCTTAGACTTAATAGGCTTTGGGGCATCCGCAAAACCAGAACCAGATCAAGACATTAGCTACACCTTCGACACATGGGCGCAACAGGTAGCAGATTTTTGTAAAGAAATTGTCGGTAGCCCCGTTTACTTAGTGGGTAACTCCATTGGTTGTGTGGTAATCATGCAAACCGCTGTAGATTTTCCCGAATTAGTGTTGGGTATTGCCGCCCTAAATTGTTCCCTCAGACTACTGCATGAGAGCAAAAGAGAATCCCTCCCTTGGGTGCGTAATGTGGGGGCTACCGCCATGCAAAAAGTCTTAAAAAATAGAGCTATCGGCAATTTTTTCTTTCAACAAATCGCCAAACCAAAAGTCATCCGCCGAATTTTATCCCAAGCCTATCGTCGCAGTGATGCCATTACCGATGATTTAATTGAGCTAATTTATCAACCCTCCCAAGACGTGGGTGCAGCGGCGGTATTTCTTGCTTTTACAGGCTATTCAGGAGGCCCACTAGCCGAGGAGCTATTACCGATTTTACCCTGCCCTGCTATTATTTTATGGGGTACTGAAGATCCATGGGAACCCATTGAAATGGCGAAGGAGTGGGCGAATTTTCCTACGGTGAAACAGTTTATTCCCTTGGAAGGTTTAGGGCATTGCCCCCAAGATGAAGCCCCAGAGGTGGTAAATCCTATTTTGAAAAATTGGATTATAGATAGCGAAAAATTGCAACCTGTAAAAGTTTAGGGTTTGATACCCAATCCGATGTGAAAAGTATATAATCATCCGCCTTGCAATGAATTACAAGGTTAACAGTTTATCGTTCAATAAATTGAACTAAGGTATATTTTGATTCACGGATTTAGTATCACTTGAAATCTTACCAACACTGAGAACCGTTATTCCAAAATCAATTTGTCGATTTTTAAGTTTGTAATATATCATTATTTAGGGTCATTACTGAGTTACTAAGGTTATGGGACAGTTAGAATATAAGCCTAATGTGCGCACTTGCGGAATTAATTTAGATCATTGGTATGTGGTAGCCAGAGATGTGGAAGTTACCCATCAGCCTGTGAGTGTCACCCTTTGGCATCATGAAATTGTCCTTTTCCGAGATAGCCAAGGAAAGATTAATGCTTTGGAGGATCGTTGTCCCCATCGTCAGGTAAAATTGAGTGCTGGTCAGGTGGTCAATGATAATATTGAATGTGCTTACCATGGATGGCAGTTTAATCAAGAGGGAAGTTGCTCTTTTGTACCTTATCTCGAAGAAAAGCAAAAGTTACCTAGTTGCAAGATTAAGCGTTACCCTGTGCAGGAGTTAGATGGTTTTATCTGGTTATTCCCGGGGGATGGGGATAGTGATGGGGTTAGCCCGATGGGTTTACCTGAGTGGGAGCATTTAAATTATATTGGTAGTGTGGCCCAGGTTGATTGTCCGGGGCATTATTCTTTTTTGATTGAGAATTTGATGGATATGCACCATGGACATCTCCATGATAGTTATCAGGCTTGGGCTTCGGCTACTCTTAATAAAATTGATGTGAGTGATACGAGGGTGGATGTGTTGTATGATGCCCAAAGTTATTACCGTATTGACAAAATTTGGTCAATTTCTCAGCTGTTTTTTCCTTCGTTACGGAAGTTACACCCTGAGCCTTTGAGGGTTAGTTATGTTTATCCCCATTGGAGTTCTAGTTTGGGGCAAGATTTTAGAATCTATTGTCTTTTTTGTCCTGTGAATGAAACTACGACGAAGGCTTATTTGATTCATTTTACTTCTTTGGAGTCTTTTTGGCGTTTACATAAGTTGCCTGTTTGGTTTAGACGGTTTATCAAAGATAGTCTTTTTAATGCGGCTAAGGGGTTATTGGAAGGGTTGATTGTTCAGGATGTGGAGATGATTATTCAGGAGCAAAAGGCTTTTAATGAGAATCCTTTACGGCGTAATTATGAGTTAAACCGGGCGATCGCCCAAGTGCAACAATTAATCATCTCTCAGTTTACAAAGACAATGAACAATTGACAATGGACAATAACTAATTATTATCTGTTCCCTGTTCCCTATTCCCTGTTCCCTATTCCCTGTTCCCTATTCCCTGTTCCCTATTCCCTGTTCCCTTTTCCTTCGATTTCTTGGATTATTTTTGCCCAGGCTTCGGAGGGATTTTCGGCTTGGGTGATGGGCCGCCCGATAACTAAATAATTAGCTCCAGAGGCGATCGCCCTTGCGGGGGTCATAATACGCTCTTGATCACCCTTTACTGCCCATTCTGGACGCACTCCGGGGCAAACAAGAATGAAATCATCCCCGCATACTTCTTTTAATTTTGCTGCTTCTTGGGGAGAACATACCGCCCCATCCATGCCAGATTCTTTGGCGAGTAAAGCGTTATTTAAGGCATATTCGGGCAGTTCGATGGGAACTTTGAGGTCAAAGGCTAGTTGACGACTACTAATGCTCGTTAAAACGGTGATAGCAAGAAGTTTTGGGCGACCCTGCCCCCCTTCTAAGACAATCTCTTTGGCGGCTTTGAGGGCTTCTCTTCCTGCGGTGGCGTGGATGGTGAGTAAGTCCACATCATATTTTAGGACGGACTTAGTGGCATTTTTGACGGTGTTGGGAATGTCATGGAATTTGAGGTCAAGAAATATTTTTTTACCTTCATCCTTGAGAAATTCTAATACTTCGCCTCCTGTGGCAACGAACAATTCTAAGCCGACTTTCCAAAAATTGACCTCGGGTAAACTACGAATAAGGGCGATCGCACTTTGCGCATCGGGAACATCTAAAGGAACAATTATTTTATCGCTAGGACTTTCCATATACACACCAATTAAAACTTAATTAGTTTATCAGAAAT